>JAESTY010000153.1 GCA_016763355.1 Immundisolibacteraceae bacterium | reverse complement strand
GCGTCGCTGGTCCCGGTGACCCGTGCCCGCGAAAAAGTATCACCTGGCCGAATCGCCACCAGTTCTACCAGTAACTCAGGATCGACAATCAAATCACCTGAAAGCTGCACATCCTCAACCAGGTACTGCATGCCCTCTTTAATATTGATGGTGATGTACATCTCATCTTTTTTGGGGGTTATCGCAACCTGGGTCGACACCACATCAAAATCGAGATAACCGCGATTAAGGTAAAACGTCTGTAGCCGTTCGAGATCGCCAGAGAGCTTCTCTTTAGCATAGCGGTCATCATTGGTGACAAAACTAATCAGGTTCGGCGTGGTTAATTCAAAAACCTTTAACAGCTCTTTATCATCAAAAATACGATTGCCGACAATATTGATATCACGAATTCGGGCGACTTTACCTTCAATAATATTGATATGCACATCAACCCGGTTGCGGGGCAACGGCACCACTTCCGTGGTCAACTCCACCCCATATTTACCGTGGCTGTAGTACTGGCGCTCCAGTTCCTGGCTCACCGCGTCGAGTGCTGAAGGCACGAATACCCGACCCACCGCCAGCCCAATTTCAGCCAAGCCTTTTTCCAGGTCTTCGGTAGGAATATCGTCATTACCCTCAATATGCAATTCTGCAATAGAAGGGCGTTCCTCGACATTGATAATCAGCACACCACCCTGGCGGTCGATAGCAACATCTCTAAAAAACTCGGTGGAGAACAGTGCTCGAATCAGCATACCGGTATCTGCTTCATCGATCTGGTCACCGACAGCAACCGGAAGCGCATTGAACACCGTGCCGGCCGAGATGCGACGCAGTCCCTCGATACGGATATCTTCGATCACAAATTCTGCCGCAGAGACAGTCAACAGCCCAGAAGCTAGCAGCAACAAGATTGCCGCAATAATCGATCGAACCCTAAGAATCACCATTCGCTCTTTACTTATTAGTTGTGAAATTGCGATCAATACCTTCGTGACAATTTCTGTCACCAAATTATTGCATCAGTCTTTGCACGTCGTTATAGAGTGCCAACACGGTCAAACCTAGCAGGAAAACCAAACCACCCTGCTGGCCCAATCCGCGCATTGCCTCTGAAAGCGGTTTGCCCCTCACCCATTCAGCGAAATAATACAGTAAATGCCCCCCATCCAGAACCGGAATAGGCAACAGGTTCAAAATCCCAATACTAATGCTCAAAAATGCGACCAGCTTGAGAAAGGCTGAAAGCCCAACCTTAGCGCTGCGACCCGCATACTCAGCGATTGAAATCGGGCCATTAATATTTTTTAACGAGACCTCGCCGACCACCATTTTGCCCAGCATTTTTAAGGTTAACAGACTCATATCGCCGGTCTGTTCAATACCCTTACCGAGCGCAGCCACTAAACCGTAACGTCGTGTCGCCCGGTAGCCGTCATACCAATTCTCGGGCACATCCGGAAGTGCTCCAATCCGGCCATAAACTTCACCGCCCTGCTCTCGACGACTCGGCGTCAGGACCAAGGTAACCAACATTCCATCACGCTCTAGCTCTAACGTTATCTCGGTTTCCGGACGAGCGCGAACATAGTCAACCCAACCACCCCAACCGGAAATGTCATCTCCATCCGCATTCAGCAACTTGTCACCTGGTAACAAACCTGCCCGTTGAGCTGGCTCACCGGGGACGAGCTCGCCAATCACCGCTGGTAGAGCCGGTAACTGAGGCTTCATACCAATGCGGGTTAACAGATCGGCCTGTTCGAGCGCATTAGGTAACTCGGCAAAATCAATCCAGCGCACCTGCCGTTGGCCCTGTTCAGTGACCACCTCGACAGCCACGGGCTCCGCTTCTACTGCGCTGGCCAACAGCTTCAAACCAACCTCTTCCCAAAGAATGACCTGATCTTCGCCAATCGCGACGATCTGATCACCGGCGACAAAACCAACCTGAGCCGCAAAACTATCGCTTTGAAGTTCACCGACGATGGGTTTAAAGCCGGTAATACCAATCAGATAAAGCGCCCAGAACAGCACTATAGCCAGTAGAAAATTGGCGATGGGCCCGGCGCTAACAATGGCCACTCGCTGGCCAAGACTCTTGTGACTAAACGCCTGTGCGCGCAGCCCAGGATCGACCTCTTGTTCGGCCTCACCGAGCATTTTCACGTAACCGCCTAACGGGATCATTGCCAGCACATACTCGGTCGAGTCAGCATCACGCTGCCACCGAAAGATCGGTTTGCCAAAGCCCACGCTAAAACGCAGTACCCTGACGCCCGCAGCTCTGGCAACAATAAAATGACCGAACTCATGGACCGTAACCAGTAATCCCAGCGCAACGATCAGACCACCAACCGACCAGATAATGCTACTCATCGATGTTTTCTACCGGAATCAAGCGTCACTATTTTTTTCCTGATTATTTAAGGGCTATGAGAATATCTGTACGGGGCCTGGTCGGAACAATTTTGGCAGCTCGTTAGCGCTGGAAGTTCAGCGCTACCACTAAATTGATGCCACTAGCTGGGTGGCTAGTTCGCGGGCTGCCTGGTCCGCACTGATCACCAGGTCCAAATCCAGCGCCTGACCATTAGGTAAACCCTGTAATACCCGATCCACCAGTTCAGCTATCTGTAAAAAGCCTATTCTGCCATCCAGAAAAGCCGCCACAGCAATTTCATTGGCAGCATTAAGATGGGTCGGCGCTAACCCGCCAGCCTCGAGCACCTGATAGGCAAGCTCTAAACATGGAAAAGCACCTTCTGGAACCGGCTGGAACTGTAAATCCACTAGTGAGCGCATATCCAGACCAGGCGCGCCGGAACGAATGCGTTCTGGCCAGGCCAGGGCATGAGCGATAGGAATACGCATATCAGCGCTACCCATCTGGCACAAAATAGAGCCGTCAATATATTCAACCAACGAATGGACAATACTTTTGGGATGTATGACTACTTCAACCTGTTCACCGGGCACGCCAAAGAACCAGGCGGTTTCGATAACCTCGAGCCCTTTGTTCATCATGGTTGCCGAATCAACAGATATTTTTCGGCCCATCACCCAGTTCGGGTGTGCACAGGCCTGATCGGGGGTCACCTGGGCCAGACTCTCTGCGGTACGGTTTAAAAAAGGCCCACCGGATGCGGTTAACCAAATCCGCGAAACGCCAAGCTCCTGCAATGGTTGACCAATTTTAAAACCCGGCAACGACTGAAACATGGCGTTCTGTTCGCTATCAATCGGTAACAGCTGCCCACCGTGGGCAGAAACTGCGTCCATAAACAATTTGCCAGCCATCACCAGCGATTCTTTATTAGCTAGCAGCACCACCTTGCCGGCATTCACCGCACTTAACGTCGGTGCCAACCCGGCCGCTCCCACAATCGCAGCCATGACCATATCGACTTCACTGGCCCGCGCGACTTCTTCAAGTGCTGCTTTCCCGGTGAGCACTTGAGTTGGTAAATCGGTAACCAGATCAGTAAGCCGAGCCCCTCCAACTTCGTCGGCCATTACAAAAAACTGCGGTTGGTATTGGCGGCAAAGATCAGCGGCTTTATCTGCCTGGGTATTTGCGGTTAACGCAAACAACTGAAAACGTTCTGGGTGTAAAGCGACCACCGCCAGCGTGCTCATGCCGACCGAGCCGGTGGCGCCGAGAATAACCAGCTGTTTTATTTCGCTCATTTAACGCTCTTCAACCCCAATAACCGCCGTTATTAAAACTGCCAATGGCCCAACATAGCGACACTAAAAAAAGGTGCTGCAACCACCAGACCATCGATTCGGTCCAGTACACCGCCATGCCCGGGCAATAATTTACCGCTATCTTTAACCCCGGCTCGACGCTTAAACAGGCTCTCTGCCAGATCGCCCACGACCGATACCCAGGCAGTCACCATACCCACCACAATTAAATAAACCAGCTCTATTCCGGTTTGGCCTGACGAAACGGCCGCAATTGCGGCTATCACCAGTGCGGCTACAGAGCCACCAACCACACCTTCCCAGCTTTTCCCAGGACTCACTTCAGGCATCAGTTTAACTTTGCCCCAACGTCGCCCGGCGAAATAGGCACCAATGTCAGCGCCCCAGACCAGTGCGAACAGCAGCATGATCAACCACTGCCCATCTGGGCGGCCGCGCATAACAATAAAGGCATACCAGGAAACCACTAGCAGCAACGGCCCAGCTAACAACATGGGCGCTTTTGACAATAACCAGCGAGGTTGCTTGCCCGGATAGCCAGTAATCACCCAGCCGATTAACAACCACCAGATTGGTGTTAATACCAGTAGCGGACCAACCACCACCGGCCACTGATAGCAAATCAGCATCAGCAACCCAAGCAGCAGTATATAAATGGTTTTAAAAGCCACCGACTTAACCCCTGCCAAACGACACCACTCGGCGCCGCCAACCAGAATCAATGGCATCAATCCCAGCGCAAACAACTCAGCCTCAGCCAGGAATAGCAGCCCAATTGCCAGCGGCGCTAATACCAGTGCAGTGATTACCCGTTGCAATAGCATCTCTAACGCCTATTCAGCTTCTGCCTGGACATTCAACGCTGCATCATCGAGCCCACCAAACCGGCGTGACCGATCTGCAAACCAGTGTAATGCTCGCTGGAATTCGTCAGCATCAAAATCGGGCCAGCAAAGATCGGTAAAATAAAGTTCGCCGTAGGCCAGCTGCCAGAGTAAAAAATTACTCACCCGGAACTCCCCGCCGGTACGAATAAGCAGGTCTGGATCTGGCGCCGGTGATAACGCCAGTGCTTCACAGAAACTTTGTTCAGTAATGCTATTTGGATCTAGCTGTCCAGCAGCTGCCTTGCTGGCGAGCTGCCGCGCGGCCTCAACGATGTCCCAGCGGCCACCGTAATCAGCTGCAATCTGCAAAGATAACTGGCTGCCACCAGCGGTGGCCAGTTCGACCTCTTCAATTCTTTCTAACAGGGATTGCGGGAACCGGTTTCGACTGCCGACCACCCGCAAACTGATATTTCGCTCCACCATACCGGGTGTTTCGGCCTGCAAGCGCTCGGTAAATAACTCCATCAGCAAGGTAACCTCCTGTTCAGGACGGTTCCAGTTCTCACTACTAAAAGCAAACAG
>JAESTY010000152.1 GCA_016763355.1 Immundisolibacteraceae bacterium | reverse complement strand
TTTCGCGATTACCGCTCCAGTCGCGGACTCATCAGCCTGTCACAGAACCTCTATCAGCAGCACTGGCAGGACTCTAAAATATCCAGCCTGGCGCTCTACGGCACCGAGCAAACTTCCCAGCAGGCGCTGCTGGAAATTGTCAGGTCTATCGCCCGTGATCAGCCCGGCGAAATTCTGGTGAGCTCAAACAAAGAGTTACGCCAGATCTCGATGACGATATTCGACCGCACTTTTGCGGTTACCCATGTGCTGCGCATGCTCTCGATTGTGGTGGCCCTGATCGGCATACTCAGCGCATTGTTGTCGATACAGCTGGAACTAAAAAAGCAGTTTGCGATTCTGCGCGCCTGCGGCACCACACCGCGCCAGGTGATTGGAGCCATTCTGCTGCAAACCACGGTGTTGGGTGGCATAGCCGGTATTCTGGCGTTGCCGCTGGGCTGGATGATGTCGGAGGTGTTGATCGAGGTGATCAACCGCACCGCGTTTGGCTGGAGTATGGATCACCTGTTGTCACCCTGGGTGATTGCCGAAGCCCTGGGGCTGGCACTGATAGCGGCATTGCTGGCCGGGCTCTGTCCCGCCTGGCAAACGTCCCGAGCCAACACCGCGGCGGCGTTACGGTATGAATAGCCATTTGCGGGATCGATACCTTGGATTTGCGCTGCAGTGGCTGCTGCTAGCAACGTTCATGGTCGCACTTTGTGGCTGCGAACAGCCGCACACCGAACCTGCTGGCATGAGTTTGCGCGACAGCCTGGGTATTGAAAACGCCGAAGGTTTTCGCAAAGTGTTAACCCGGCGCGAGTTTGAGTTCCCCGCTGACCACGGCGCTCACGAGGGTTATCGCAACGAATGGTGGTATGTCACCGGTAACCTTCGCGATGCCGAGGGCAATGCCTTCGGCTATCAGGTTAGCTTTTTTCGCATCCAGTTAAATCCAGAAAAAAATGATCAGAATGGTCAGAAAAAAGCGCAGCGGCTATCTCGGTGGGCCACCAACCATGTCTGGATGGCCCATGTGGCCCTTAGCGATGGCGGTAGCGGCCAACACCATAGCCTGGAACGCTTTTCCCGGGAAAGCCTGGACCTTGCCGGGGTGCAGGCAGCACCATTTAATATCTGGCTGGACGACTGGCAAATTGTCGCTCTGGAGGACAACAGCTGGCAGATCGCCATTACAACCCCAGCATTCGACCTGCAATTGAACCTCAAGCCAGGCAAGCCGCCGGTGTTGATCGGCGACCGCGGCTTCAGCCAAAAAAGTGCTACACCGGGCAATGCCTCTTATTACTATTCGATTACCCGTCTGCATACCGAAGGCAAAATAACGGTCAACCAGCGCGATTATTTGGTCAAGGGTAATTCCTGGTTTGATCGCGAGTGGGGTAGTAGCGCCCTGGATAAAGATCAACAGGGTTGGGACTGGTTTTCCCTGCAGCTAAACAGCGGTGAAGAGTTGATGTATTACCGCCTGCGAGACAACAACGGGCAGGCCCATCCGTTTAGTGCTGGCATCTGGGTTAACAAGCAGGGGCACTCCCAGCCGATTAGCGCGGCAGAAATAGTAGTGACACCGATAGGCTGGTGGACCAGCGATGATGGTTCTCGCTACCCGATTCGCTGGCAGCTCGAATACCAGGATCGGCATTGGCGTATTGAACCCCTGATCGACAACCAGCTGATGAATACTCAGGTGCGTTATTGGGAAGGGGCGATCAAGATTCTGAACAGTCAGCAGGCGCAAGTTGGCAGCGGCTATTTAGAATTGGCCGGCTATGAATAAGGTGCAATGGGCGGTATTTGTTTATCGTCACTGGTTTTCGTAACGTCGGAGGCATGATCTTAAGTGGCTTAATTTAGAAGGTTGAAATTAAGGGACCAGGCCCTTTTTGTAGGGCTCTATTGGCTATGTTTTCTTGAACGGTTTTCCTGGCTTTGCTAACAACGGCTGGTCTGGATCGGGCGGCGAGCGGGTGAGAGAAGTTCAAAACGCAGCGCTACCCGGCCCTGCCCCAGGGAGGGTGATTCGGTGGGCCCCTGCTGCAGAAAGCATGTCGGTAGTTTGAAACCTCGATACTTGTTTTTGCCTATGAGCCGAATAGTTGGCTTTATTCGGCTCATATAATGATCTGAATAGTTGGAATTATTCAGATCACCCTGCAATGATTCGCACCTGATTTTCCATATTAGACGGCCTTATATTCCCTATTGGCCGCCGCTAGATTCTAGCTTTGAATGAACTAGATAAGGGCTATTGAATGCACTACAGCCGTTACATTAGGCCGCAGCTTGAGGCGGCGTCATTACAGTATGGTTTCGATAAGGGCTAATTAAAGGCTAGTTTACGGCTATTAAACAGTTTGATTTTCGGCTAGTTATCGGCTAATTTAAGGCTATGTCCTGGCATCCTAAATATAGTATTAGCAATAAACTCCTGCTCACTATCCGTCAGATCGGGGAGTCTATTGGTGAGATAAGGGCGCAGAATTTTACACAGACCACTTTGGCAAAACTGGAGCTAAATGCCAGAGAGTTATCCTCTTATGCGTCGACCAGCATAGAGGGTAATTCGCTGCCGCTGACTGATGTCAAACGTCTGCTAAAAACCCGTAAAGAGAGCATTCGCGATACTGAACGTGAAGTGCTCAATTACAACCATGCCCTGCAAACGTTATACAAATCGGTCAGTCAGGATCAGTTCAAACTTACGGTTAAAACACTGGAGCAGGTTCAGGGCAAGGTGGTCGATGGTTTGATGGCTAATGCTGCTCACTGCGGGGCGTTACGACAGGACCCGGTGATTATTCGTAATCCACTCAAAATTGATGAAGTTGTCTTTATTCCGCCTGATGCAAAGGATGTGCGGCAACTGACTAATCAACTGATGGGTTTTGTGAATGACAATATTGGCAAAATCGACTCGGTCATTCTTGCGGCTGTATTTCACCGCCAAAACGTCATCATTCACCCGTTTATCGATGGTAATGGACGAACAACACGGTTACTCACCACTGCTATTTTGGGCAAAACGGGGCTCGATCAGTTCGAAATATTTAGTTTTGAAAATTACTACAACCGTAACATCAGTCGTTATTTTAAGGCCGTTGGCCTGGTGGGTGATTATTACGATTTAAAGGATGGTGTCGATTTTTCCGAGTGGCTGGAATATTTTGCTGAAGGCATCCTGGATGAGTTACGTCGGGTTATAAAAATATTGCCAGAGCAATCGCAGGTTAAACCAAGGTTAGAGCCGCACCATCAGCAGATTCTGGATTACATTCTCGAACAGGGCAGTATTACGCAGCGTGAATATGGTGCTATTTCTGACCGTAGTTTGGCGTCGCGCAAACTGGATTTTGAAAGGTTGATTCGGTTGGGTTTGATTGCTGCCAAAGGCGTAGGGCGAGGTACTTATTACCTGTTGGCGCTTTCTTAACTCGCTATTGGGTAACTCGCTGTTCGGATCAACCCGTCTAAGGACAGGGCTCCTATAACGGCTCAAGTGGCTACCGTCGCTTAAACGATTTACCCGGCTTCTCCAACAACGGCTGCTCCGGCCAGCGATGTTTTGGATATCGGCCTCGCATCTCTTTGGCGACTTCAAAATAGGAACTTTTCCAGAAATTACCGAGATCGCTGGTGGTCTGGATTGGGCGGCGGGCGGGGGAGAGCAGTTCAAAGCGTAGTGCTACCCGGCCCTGTGCCAGGGTCGGAGATTCGGTGACCCCAAATAGTTCCTGCAGAATGACCGATACGGTGGGGCCCTGCTGCGGGTCATAAACAATGGCCACGGTTTTGTGGCTGGGGG
>JAESTY010000151.1 GCA_016763355.1 Immundisolibacteraceae bacterium | reverse complement strand
TATTCGCCGCTTACGGTTGGGATGATCTGGCCGACAAGCTGGTGGGCCTGCCCGGTGCTACCACGCCGTTGATTGATAAACCGGAAGATCAAGCAGAGGCGGAACAGGAGCTACTTACCCGGCTGGTCGATCTCAACCAACAACGCGCCGCTGAGGAAGCTAAGGGTCATATTCGCTGGTTGCGGCCGGAGTATCAGGCACCGTCAGAGCAGCAGTCTGAAATTAGCCTTGCAAGCAAAATTAAAACCACCAGCACTGCGATGGCTAAGCCAGCCACAAAACCGGCCTGGCCGAAACAGATGCGCGAACAGATTGAGGCGTTGCTTGCTGCTATGCAGGCTGGCCCGATGACCGATGTTGAGCTGGCGGATGGTTTTAAACGCAAACCCCTGAAACCGGTACAACAAGTGCTGTCGGCGCTAGAGGTGCTGGGTCGGGCGCAGCAACAGGATGAGCGCTGGCAGCTGATTTAGGCCAATTCTATTTTCCCGTGGAGAGATACTTTTCATATCTTTCTTTGAGGCTGGGCAGTAAAAAATGGCGGATATCATCTTCACGCCAGCGGTCGGGTTGGAAGCCTGTTTCGAGAAAACCGATAAAGCTTGAGAAAAATTTTTTTAACAGCAGGTCCCGGTCAATCTCGATATCGATGTAGGTGCTGGGGTAATCCGGGTCATCTTCTTCATCGTCGAATTCAATGTAGTCGTCATCAACAGCATAGTCGTAGTCGGCAACCTGAAACCGGACCCGTTGATCATCGATCGGTAAGATCCGAATTAGTTTTCGCTCGCCTTCTTCATCTATTTCTATGACTTGTGACTGCAACCCGTTCATTACCGACAAAAAACCAAGCGCCGGATCAAAAACTGGATCGTTGACATCCGACACGTGGATCGTAATGGCTGTGCTAGCAGACCGGAAGGTTAGGTCTATCCAGCCCACCAGGTAGGCGCGGTCGCCTTCTGGGTGGTTAATACTGATAGTGAGGAGGGCGTCATTGGCCATTGTTGTTAAGAGTTTGCTGTGTGTGGGTTATGCGGCCATCAGCGGGTGTTGAATGGGTGAATGGGGTATTAAACACCTGGTCAGCGATTAATCAGGCTAGCTATCAGTAGTACCCCTAACAAAATAGTCGTACCGCGCCAGAAGGCCACTGGATTGCGCTGCATCAGCGGCTGAGTGATGTTAAACCCCTTGTTGGGATGGGTCAGGTCGCGGATAAATTCGGACAGGCTCTCGTAGCGATAATTGGGGTCGAGGGCGACAGACTTTGCCATTGCGCTGTCCATCCAGCGGGGTAATTCCTGGTTGAATGGCATTGCTGACTGGTACTTGACCCGGTTGAGGTTTCGCGGGCTCAACACCATGCTGTAGGGCAGGGTGCCGGTGAGCATCTCGTAGGCGATCACGCCGAGCGAGAAGATGTCGGAACGATTGGTACCGCTCAGACCACGCAGGTATTCCGGGGCGGTATAGCGTTCGGTGCCCAGCAGCACATCCCGGTCGATGGGCACTTCTATCTCGGCAAGACCGGCGACTTTGGCGGAACCAAAGTCGATGATTTTTACTGTGCCATCGCCGGTGATCATGATGTTTTCAGGTTTTAAGTCCTGGTGAATCATTTCCATACGCTGAAAGGCCCGCAGCCCGGCGGCGGTTTCGTCGATGATTTCTCGGAACCGCTGCAGGGTCGGTTCCGGGTTGTCGTTCATCCACTGACGCAGGGTCTGGCCTTCGATGTATTCAGCCAGGTAATAGAGCCACTGCCGCGGTCGTTCGGGCTCGATGACCTTCATCACGTGGGGGCTTTCCAGGCGGCGGCCGATCCATTCTTCGTGCAGAAATAGATCGATATAGAGGGGTTCGTCGTTGTAGTTCGGCGACGGTGTTTTCATGATCAGCTGCTTACCGCTGGCTTCATCGGTAACCAGATAGACCTGGGTGCGTTTGTTGGCGTGAATTTCGCGCATCACTCGGTAGCCATCGAGTACGTAACCGGGTTCTAGCAGGGGTGGAAACGGTAGTGCGGTGAGTTCGTTGTAATAGGATTCCTGATCCTGCTTGGCGAGCGCATGTACGGTAAACACCTGGGCGGTGAGGTTGTCGTTACTGCCGTTGCGTCGGGCCATTTGCACCAGAGACCGGCTGGCACCGATCAGGTCATCATGCTGCTCAAGCAGGATTTCGCGAATGCTGGCATCGGTGACCCACTCGTGAATACCGTCGGTGGTCATCAAAAAAGTATCGCCGGGCTGCACCGCAACCACCTGATGATCGACATCGAGACTTAATTCAATACCCATTGCCCGGGTGAGGAAATCACGACCGCCGGTCTGGGTACGATGATCCCGAGTGATGGTTTGCAGTTTGCCGTCGCGCAGTAAAAACACCCGGGTATCGCCAACATGAAAAATATGCGCGGTGGTTGATTTGAGTACCAGCGCACTCAGGGTGCTAACCAGGCCGTGAGAACTGCCGTAAATGCTCTGTCCCTGGCTGTAGAGCCAGCGGTTGAGCGCGGTGAGAATTTTGACTGCCGAGGACTTTACCGACCAGCTATCCGGGGTCGAGTAGTAATCACTAAGAAAATTGCTGACACAGACCCGGCTGGCCTTGGCGCCATCTGCGGCGCCACTCATGCCGTCGGCGATAACCGCCACCATGCCCTTATTAGTCAGTAACGGCTCTTCGGGCACATGCAGGCCGATGGAGTCTTCGTTGACCGGTTTTACGCCAGCGTCAGAGAACTGGCCGACGCTGATTTCCAAAGTAGACAATGGTTAATGACCTTGAATCAGATAACTGGGTTTTGGCAGCGGCCGGCCTGGTTTATTTGAATTTAGAAGGGCCTGGATTTAGAAGTGCTTGCCAGCTGGGCTAAATAAAGTCCTAGGATACCTCGATCATCTGCACGGTGCCGTCAGGCATCACCTCGGCCATGTGGCCAGCTGGTTCTTCCATTAAAAAGCTCAGTAATAGAAATACCACCAATCCGGTGCCAGCGATGACCATGAAAAAAACCTGTGGAGAGACAAAGGATAAAACGGTCAGAAAGGTGACCGCGCCGACGTTACCGTAGGCGCCAGTCATACCGGCAATTTGCCCAGTCATGCGGCGCTTAATTAGCGGCACGATGGCGAACACAGCGCCACAACCGGAGTGGACAAAAAAGGCGCAGCCCATGGTGGCGACCACTACCGCCGGTATCCACCAATCCGCATTGATTTGGGATAGCACCAGGTAGCCCACAACCAGGCCAGCCAGCAGCGACAGCATGGTCACTTTACGGCCAAATTTATCGCTTAATAATCCGCCAATTGGTCTAGCAACCAGATTCATTCCCGCATAGGCCGCGGCCAGCATGCCGGCCTGGGTCTGGGAGATGCCAGCAGCGCTGAAGGTGTCAAAGAAGAACAGCGGTAACATGGAGATCACCGCAATTTCGGAGCCAAAGGTCGCGAAATAAGCAATGTTGAGCACAGCAACCTGTTTGAATTTGTACTGGTGTATTTCTGGAACTGGCGTGGTGAACACCGATTTATTGATCTTCCACATGTGCCAGAACTGATAACAGAAGATGGCGAGCAAACTGATGTAAACCGTATTCAGCGCGGTGGCGCTGAGCATCGCCATGTTGCCTGGTCCGAGTTTCCAGGCCAACACAGCCAGTGCGATAAACATGGGGATGTTCATGAATACATAAAGGAAAAAGTCACCTTTACTGGTGACTTC
>JAESTY010000150.1 GCA_016763355.1 Immundisolibacteraceae bacterium | reverse complement strand
GCGCCAGCTATTCATTAACGGCGAATATTGCGATGCCGCAGACGGCAGTCAATTTGACAATATTAATCCAGCTACCGGCGCCAGCCTGGGTGGCGTGGCTAAAGGTGGTGCCGAAGATATCGGCCTGGCGGTTGCCGCTGCTCGCCGGACAATGGACGATGGCAAATGGGCCAACATGGGCAGTCATCAGCGCGAGGGTATCCTGCATAAGTTCGCCGATCTGATCGAAGAAAACGCCAAGAACCTGGCGCTGCTGGAAACTTTTGATACTGGCAAACCTTATAAAGATGCATTGGCGGTAGATATTCCGCCATCGGTTCAGGTGATGCGCTATTACGCCGGCTGGCCCACCAAACTACGCGGTGAGACCAGCCCAGTACAGGGTAAATTCCTGACCTATACCCGCCATGAACCAGTAGGTGTTATTGCTCAGATCATACCGTGGAATTTCCCGCTATTTATGGCTGCAATGAAGCTTGCGCCGGCACTGGCTGCTGGTAATACTATTGTGCTCAAACCTGCGGAACAGACTCCATTAACAGCCCTCTATTTAGGTCAACTACTTAACCAAGCCGGTATTCCACCGGGCGTGGTCAATATTGTTTCTGGCCTGGGCGGCGAAGCCGGACAGGCGTTGATTACCCATCCAGATGTGGACAAAATCGCCTTCACCGGCTCGACCACCACCGGCCAACACATCATGCGTACCGCAGCTGATGGCCTGAAACGGGTAAGCCTGGAACTGGGCGGCAAGTCTCCACACATCATCTTTGCGGATGCAGATCTGAAATCGGCCTTCCGGGCGATTGGTGCCGCTATTTTCTATAATCAGGGTGAGGTGTGTATCGCCGGCTCGCGACTATTTGTCGAAGCATCTATCTACGATGAGGCCGTTGAGGCCGCAAAAACCGCCGCTGAAAGAATGCGCGTCGGCGACCCCTTTGATGAGAAAACCCGCGTCGGTGCGCTGGTTTCTCGGGAACACTTTGAACGGGTTTGCAAATATGTGGAACTGGGTAAAAGTGAAGGGGCAACTGTTGTTGCTGGTGGAGCGCCAATCGATACCGACGGTAAAGGATTTTTCTATCCACCCACCGTGCTCACCGGCGTGACGAATCAGATGAAAGTCGTCCGCGAAGAGATTTTTGGTCCCGTCCTCAGCATCATCCCTTTTACCGATGTCGATGAGCTGATTGCTCAGGCAAATGACACTGTATATGGCCTGGCAGCTGGTCTCTGGACCCGCGATATCGCCAAAGCCCATAACGTCGCTCATGCACTAAAGGCCGGTACGGTTTACATCAATGCTTACGGTATTCTGGATGCTAGTGCGCCGTTTGGTGGTTATAAAATGAGTGGCCTGGGTCGTGAAAATGGCGAAGACGGTATCAAAATGTATACCGAAACCAAAACCGTCTGGACCTCTCTCACTTAAGGAATCAAACTCATGTCTACGGTAATTGCCAATCAAAATGGCAACATCCTGATGTTGGCGATGAATCGTCCAGAGGCCCGCAACGCGATCGACGCGGAACTCGCTGCAGAACTACTGGCTTATTTGCGCCAGGCAGCCAGCGACGACGGTATTCGTGCAGTGGTCCTCACCGCTACCGGTGATCTGTTTTCAGCTGGCGGTGATTTGTCTACAGTAGGCAATGCCACTCCGCTGGAGCTGCGCAGTTTCATCAACGACGGTATTCGCCAGGTCATCTCACAAATTCAAACTATGAACAAACCGGTGCTGGCCGCGCTCAACGGCCCGGTTGCGGGAGCCGGCATTGGCCTGGCACTGGCCTGCGACATAGTGGTAGCAAATGACTCTGCGGCCATGGTAATTGCGTTCGGCAAAATCGGCCTGATTCCGGATGCGGGCATCATGCAGCAGCTTGTTCAGAATGTCGGATTACTGCGCGCCAAAGAGATCGTGCTCGGCTGTGAACCGATAACCGCGGAACGGGCTGCCGAAATGGGGCTCTATAACCTGGTGGTACCGGAAGAGCAATTTGATAGCGCGGTCGCCGGCTGGGCCGAACGGCTAGCCAATGGCCCCACGCTAGCGATGGGCATGGCGAAAAACATTCTGCGCGAAGCCGCACGCATGTCTTTCGATTCATTTATGGATTTGGAAGCCAACAGCCAGGCGCTGGTTAAAACTTCCGAAGATCATGCCGAAGGAGTCACTGCATTCCTGGAAAAGCGAACTCCTAAATTCAGCGGACGTTGAGGGCAATAGCATGCAGATTGATCTGAGTAATAAAGTTGTTGTGGTTACCGGTGGTCGTCAGGGGCTTGGCAACGCACTGGTAACCAATTTTTTGCAGGAAGGCTGTCAGGTAGTGACCTGTAGTCGTGATGCTGATGGCCTTGCAAAAGTCATTGCCGATTGGCAAGAACGCTTTCCTGGCCAAATTGCCGGTGACGGCTACGATGTCAGCACGGCTGAAGGTGTCGAACAACTGATTAGTGCCGCGGTTGATAAATTTGGTGGCGTCGATGTGCTGGTCAACAACGCCGCTACTACTGCTTCAGGAACCGTAACCAGCCTGACCGATGAACAGTGGCAAGGTGAGTTCGATATTAAATTAATGAGCATGGTACGTACGTCACGGGCAGTTGCACCGATTATGAAACAGCGCGGCGGCGGCAGCATTATCAATATCAATGCAATTTTTGCCCGTCAGCCAGATTTGGCGTTTTATGCCTCCAGCGTGATCCGCGCCGGCTCGCTCAATCTGACCAGCCTGCTGGCCAAAGAATTTGCCACTGATGGCATTCGAGCTAATGCGGTTGGGCTGGGACTCTGCTCAACCGAGGTTTGGGAGGGCTACCACGATCCGGCACAGGGCGATTACGAGTCCTTCCTGAAAAGCAGTGCGGAATATTATGGTGTGCCAATGAAACGGTTAGGCACCCCCCAGGAAATTGCTAATGTGGTGCTGTTTCTGGCTTCAGATGCGGCCAGCTACGTGACCGGAACTCAGGTCGATGTGGACGGCGGCATGGCCACTTATAGTTAAATTTCAACCGGAACAAACACAAAAGCCCCAACAGCACATGCGGTTGGGGCTTTTTTTATTCCTATTTCAATCTAATGCAATTCAATTCAAAATCGGATCATCCCGCACAAGCAGGGGGCTTGCTGTCGCTGAAATTTTATTCAGTCGCAGTAAGCAGCCCCATGACTTCTGCTTCTTTGGCCGCTAGCGCATCAACTTCGTCCATCAGCGCCTGGTGACTTCCGGTCAGGCTTACGGAGGTCATGTAACGCCCGTTAACGATAATCGCTGGCACGCCAGTGATCTGATAATCCCGAGTTAACTTGGCGGCGTTACGCACCTGAGAGTCAATTGAAAACGAGTTATAAACCTTATCAAACTGCTCTGCCGAGACTCCCTGGTTGCCGAAGAAACTGCGCAACAACCCCAGGTTATTCATATTCAGTTTTTTGACGTGTATCGCTTTGAACAGGTTTAAATGGACCTGATCACCCAACTCCAGGGTGTCAATTAAATACCAGGCCCGGGCAAGCGGCATCCAGTTTTCTCTAAATACAGCTGGCACCCGAACATATTCGATGTAATCGGCTTTGGTTTTTAACCACTGCTGAAGCACGGGTTCCAGATCATGACAATGGTTGCAGCCGTACCAGAACAGCTCTACCACCTCCACCTTATCCGGACTTGAAGTAGGCTGGGCAGTGGAGAGCATTTTGTAGCGCTCGGCACTAAATGCATTGCCTGCAAAAAGTGTCAGTAACGAAACGACTACTGCCAGTTGCTTAAACATACCCACCCCTGTTGATTCGCTGAATCGACTTATTCTGGATCGATTTATTGTTACTTTAATAAGACGCGCCGACTCGCTCTGACCCTGGTGGCCAGAGGTAGTTCATGAAATTTTATTGTAAGCCGGTGACAAACTGAGCTACTGCCTTGATTTCCTGTTCACTCAGACGGCTCGAGACGTCACGCATCATCGACTTTGGATCTGAGGACCGACTGCCAGAAGCATAGGCCTTCAGCTGTTTCTCTACATAGTCAGCGTGCTGACCATTCAGTGAAGGCCAACCTGCCTGATTATTGCCCAAACCTTCAGGGCCATGACATGACATGCAGGCAGGCACTTTAGTCTCACTATTGCCACCGCGGTATATCAGCGCACCCAGCTGCACCTGTGCTGGATCAGCATCGACGCTACTGACCTGCTGGCTAGCAAAATAAGCCGCCAGGTCAGCAATATCCTGATCTGACAGGTTGGCAACCATTGGCTGCATGCTTGGGTCCTTACGATCGCCATCACGAAAAGCCTTAATCTGCGTTTGTAGATAGTTAACCTTCTGACCGGCAAGTTTAGGCCAGATGCTGACCACGCTATTGCCATCCGCGCTATGACAGGCAGCACAAATCGTCGATTTTGATTTCCCTGCTGCCACGTCACCAGCCATCGCGCCATGCTGGTCCTCGGATGCCACCGATACATTCATCAGCATCGCAGCCAACAAGCCCGCTGCCCAAATCACTCCATTACGCCCGCCTGCGCGAAAAATGGCCATCAACCACTCCTAAACTTAAAGTTGCAAAGAAAATAAAGACATTCCAAATTCGAATGCTTCACAAGCAAATAGTAATTTCTGCCAATGCAGGCATATCAATCAACCACAACCGCTCGGTGAAGACTAAAATACCGCGCTATTCTAACAGACGAAGTGCCTCACATAACCGCTCTGCTGACAGCAATTAGCGTAAACCAACGGAAATTCCATGTCCCAAATATACGGCCAGGCCAGCTTTGAAATCAGTGTGGCTGCGGTCAAACAACTGCCACCGGACACCGGCTATGAAGTCGTGTTCGCCGGACGATCTAACGCGGGAAAATCTAGTGCAATCAATGCATTATGTAACCGACGCGGCCTGGCTCGCACCAGCAAAACACCGGGCCGGACCCAGCTGCTGAATTTTTTTCGACTCGATGAACAGAGAGCACTGGTCGACTTACCCGGCTATGGTTATGCCAAGGTGCCGGAACAGGTCAAGCAACAGTGGTACAGACTTATCGATGGCTATCTGGCTAACCGCCAGGCGCTGGCTGGTCTGGTGCTGATCATGGACGTTCGCCGCCCTTTCGCGCGCTTTGATGATCAGATGATCAACTGGGCGAAAGTTGCTGATGTGCCGCTTCATGTGCTGCTTAGCAAGGCGGATAAGCTCGGCAAAAGTCAGCGCACCAACACTCTCAGGGAAGTACGCAAAGAACTCGACAAAACCGGACTGGTGACTAGTGCCCAGCTGTTTTCGGCGACCCAGCCACTGGGAGTTGATGAGTTGAAAACCCTGCTTGATAACTGGTACGAGATTGCTGCGCCGACCGACGAAAACACACCTTAATCATATAAATCACATCGCCTTTTTAAACCAGTTCAAAGTCTGTTTTTAGCGCACCGCATGATGGCTTAATCAAGGAATACAGGTGGCATCGCCTGGTGACGAAACTCTCGACCAAACTCGATATTTTCTGACTCTAATCCGAACCCACGCTGGTAATGAAAAACACCTTTACGACTAACTTCGTGCCGCTCCACCATCCACCAACATCACCTGGCCGGTCATAAAATCACTGTCAGATGAAGCTAAAAACAGTAGCGCACCGGTCATATCCTCGGGTATTTCGCGACGCTTATTAGCCTGCATCATCACCACACCATCGCGCATGGCTTCGCCCATGCCGTTATTCACCCCTGGAGTGGTCGTCAGCCCCGGTGCAATACAATTGACCTGAATGTTGAAATCACCTAACTCAGCAGCCAGCGAACGGGCCATTCCGATTACGGCCCCTTTAGTAGCTACATAGGGGGCCAGGCCCGGCGTACCCATAAAAAAAGTCCCCGAACTGATATTGATAATTTTGCCCTTACCCGCCACCTTCATGGTCGGCACCACTGATCGGGTTGCCAGAAAGGTACCCGTCAGATTAATGCCGATGATTCGGTTCCAGAGCGCCATATCGGTATCTTCAATATTGGCGATCGGATAAATACCAGCGTTGTTGACCAAAATATCGATCTTGCCGTATTTTTTCAGGGCAGCGTCGGCCATCGCAGTAATATCGGTTTCGCTGGTGACATCACAAATAAGCGACAAAGCCTCCCCTCCAGCCGCTTCAATCAGCGCCTGTGTCTGCTGTGCCGATGCGATATCCGCCAGAATCACTCGGGCCCCTTCTGCAGCCAGCGCCACGCTAAACACCTGGCCGATACCTGCTGCGGCGCCGGTCACGATCGCCACGGCTCCTTCCAGTCGAATACCCATCGCCCTCTCCCAAATCAAATAAATAGTCTGCCGCCAGTATGCTCCGGTATATGTTTTCACCGTTTGAACACCAGCAAGCTTTTTGGCACTGTTTAACGACATCAACATAACCCGCCAGGTCACTTGTTTAAATATACGCAACTATCTGGTTATTACTAATAATATCCACATTTGGGTCTTTTTCAGATGTGGATCATTTCCCAATCAGGCAGTCGTTCCGACTACACTTTGCCAACAAAAACGGACCCCATCGCAATAGAGCAACCCATGTCTCAACCCAGTAATTTACCGATGAATCCTCGCGCTGCCCTACTATTGCTGGGCGCCATTATTTTGCTATGGGGGGTGAACTGGCCAATTATGAAGCTTGGACTAGATGGCATTGGCCCATTTAGTTTTGCCGCATCGCGGATGGTGCTGGGCGGGCTCACCATGTTCCTGGCTGCCGCCCTCACTGGACAATTAGCCTGGCCCCACCGCCAGGACTGGCCGGTGGTTATCAGTGTTGGATTGATTCAGATAGCCGCGTTTATCGCCATGGTCACCTATGCCCTGCAATTCGTGCCAGCGGGCCGGTCATCGATCCTGGCTTACACAACACCTCTGTGGGTATTGCCGATTTCGATGTTGCTGCTCAAAGAATCGGTCGGCAGATGGAAAATGGTCGGGTTTTTACTAGGCCTTGCCGGAGTCCTGGTGATGTTCAACCCAATGAGTTTCGACTGGCACGACCCCAATGTGGTGCTGGGCAACGGAATTTTGATGTAGGCAGCAATGCTTTGGGCAATATTGATTACACAAATCCGCAGCCATCGTTGGCACGGCACGCCGCTGTCTTTAGCGCCCTGGCAGTTTGCGGTCGCTACGCTGGCACTACTACCTGTTGCGTTTTATCTTGAGGGCGATCAACCGATTAAATGGAGTACAGAACTCTGGGCAGTGATTCTGTATAACGGCCCGATCGCAACTGGGTTTTGCACCTGGGCAATTGTTACCGTAACCCGGGCACTGCCAGCGCTGACCACTTCGCTGGGCACGCTGGGCGTACCGGTTACCGGGGTAATTGCCTCTGCAATCGTACTCAATGAGCCTATTACGGGCAGTAACCTGGGCGGGTTACTGCTGATTGTGGGCGGATTAGGGGTGTTAGCGATTTCAGAGCGACTAAACCGTAGCAAAACAGACTAAATCAACCGCAGCTGGTTAATGAAACATGGCTGCAAAATCACCTAATGCGGCCTGCAGCGCTGAAGATTCGGTATAAAACTGAACTAAGCCGACAAACATAATCACCGCCAGCAGTATTAACAGGATGGCGGAAATACTGCAAAACCGTTTGATCCAGTCACTCTCTTTACCAACCACGAGTTCGGTGGTGAACAGTACCTTACTACCCGGCGGTGGATAGCAACGGGCGCGACGGATATTGCTGGCTAGATTGGCCAACATAAAAGAGAGATACCAGATCACCAGCACCACACCGGTATAAATCAATAACAAATAACCACGGATACGCTCGAAGTTAGCTAGTAGGCCTGGTTCCACCAATACCGCTAAACCAAGATGATGATAGCGATTAAGCAGGGGTATCAGTGCCATCATCGGCACCACCATCGCAACGCCAAGCATGACCGCCCGCAACCGAGCACTATTAGTGGGGTGAAATAGAGTCCCAGCCGGAGGGTGGCTCAGAGTAGAGACCCAATCATCATCAGCAACTTGTTGCTGCCTGGTTGATGCCAGCCCTTTGTCGGCCATGATTAGTTAATCCACCTCGGGTTTAGCTGGCGGCAAAATGCCAATAACGTACTCTTCGAATCGATCTTCATCGACCTCCGCCTCACTGATCACCTTGCCTCGAACAGAAATACCCGCATCGTGAACTGTTTCGTTGTTACCCGAAACTAACGGATGCCATTCTGGTAGAGGCTCGCCGGCACTGCGCAAGCGGTAGGCACAGGTGCCAGGCATCCAGTCAAGATCATGAACATTGGACTTATCGAGGACCACGCAGTCCGGCACTCGAGTCGCTCGATTAGGATAATCGGTGCAGCGGCAGCCATCTTGGTCGAGTAGCTCGCAGGCAATACTGGTGATATAGCGAGCACCCGAGTACTCGTCTTCAAGTTTAATCTGACAACAGCGGGCGCAGCCATCACATAGCGACTCCCATTGCTTTGAATCTAGCTGGGTTAACGGCAGTTGCCAATAGGGTGAATCGCTCATGGCTACTGTAACGCCCCTGGGCCAACATCAATATCCAGCATCATCGATTCAATACGTTGTCTAAATCGGTCATCATCCACTTTGCCACGAAGCCTTCCTAATTCAATTAAAGCTAACTGTTTCTGATCTAGCTGCAGATAAATAGCGATCCGCTGAAAGAGCTCTTGAGGGTTTTCCGGATCAACCATCAATATCTGGTCACAACAGGTCAGTACTCGCTGATGATCGCCTTGCTGCTGATAGATGGCGCGTAAATTATTGATCATTCTGAGAACGATATCACTGGCAGAAGCCGGACGGAGGAAAACATCCTCGAGAACAGCCTGTTCTCCGCGTTGTTGCTTTAGTAACTGCAACAGTCCGGCCTGCGTCACTAGTCGGCCACCAAACGGATCGATCAGCGCTCGCTCATCATCCTGGTATACACCAATCAGAAAGTGGCCGGGAAACCCTATTCCCTGGACATCAAGCCCTACCTTGCGGCCAATGTGGATATAGAGCAGCGCAAGAGAGATCGGGATACCTCGTCGTAAGTGCAACAACCGGTCCAGATAACTATTTTCAGGATCGTAATAGTCCTCCTGATTACCGCCAAAACCCTGCTGTTCAAACAGAAAACGACACAGATAGCGGGCAGTATCTGTCGCAGAGCGCAGCTTCTGCACGGCCAACACCTGCTGAAACCCACTCACCAGGTCAGCCAATGCGTCGCGGCTTTCGGCCAGATCAAGTGCGGGGCGATTGTACTGCGCCATTGCCAGCGCAATCTCTGTTAAATCCTCTAGCCTTAAAGTTTCAACTATCCGCTGAAACCGGCTAAGCGCCAATTCCTGGATAGTTGCGCCATCGCTAGAATCTTCATTGCTGTCAACTTCATGACCGGACATTAACTACTCTCATTCGCCTTTTCAGCCAGTTTTACCTGATCCCAGATTTGATCCATCAATTCAAGATCAGCCTGCTCCGTCGCAATACCAAGCCGATTTAGTTCTGTTTCCACCGCTCGAAAACGCCTCTCGAACTTGAGGTTTGCCGACTGCATGGCAGGCTCAGGCTCTACCTTAAGGTGCCTCGCTAGATTGACCACCGCAAACTGAAGATCGCCTATCTCTTCAGCAATATGGGCCTGGTCACCGGCTTCCATTGCCTCACGAACTTCCATAAGCTCTTCGTTTATTTTATCAAATACGGGCAATGGATCAGGCCAGTCAAAGCCCACATCCGCGGCCCGGCGCTGCAACTTATCCGCCCGCATCAATCCGGGTAAGGCGGCGGTAACCCCGGCCAACGCGCTCGTGTCTATAGCCTTATTCGGTTTTAGAGCCCGCTCCTGAGCCTTTATCTGCTCCCAGGCTAAACGACGTTCTTCATCGGTTTCAAACACAACGCCAGCGAATACGTGGGGATGACGACGCACCAGCTTATCGCTGATACTCCTGGCTACCTGTTCAAAATCAAACAGGCCTAGTTCGTTGGCCATTTGAGCGTGAAAAGCCACCTGTAATAACAAATCGCCTAATTCATCCTGCAGATCATCATAATCTTGACGCTCGATGGCGTCGGCGACCTCATAGGCCTCTTCGATGGTATAAGGTGCCACGGTAGAAAAATCCTGGCGTAAATCCCACTCACAACCATCCTTCGGGTCGCGTAGTTGAGCCATAATCTCAAGCAGACGTTTGGTCTGGTCCATATCATCGTTTCCATTGGTTATTCGATACTGGCGGTACGCTAGCTGAGATATCAAAACCACCTAATCATTGTCCACACCCAGTTTAAAATACTCCTCACATTCCCGCCTTTATTTTGGACCTACTTCAATGGCAACAGAAATAGAACTCAAACTGGACATCGATGCCGAGTTCATTGATATCCTGCAGAACCACCCCCTGTTAACCGGTATTAGGCCATCGATTAATCAACTGGAAAACATTTACTACGACACAGCTGACCAACAGCTACGGTCGCAAAAAATGGCACTTCGAACCCGCTTTGATGGCCAAAGCTGGCAGCAAACCCTGAAGACTGCAGGTCAAACGATCAATGGTCTTCATCTACGGGATGAATGGGAAACCCCTATTGATGATGGCCAGTTGCAGCTGGACCTTTTAGTCGCCGCTGGCGCTAATACCCGAACGATAAACTGGCTCTCTGAGTTGGATTTAAAACCCGCATTTAATACCCGTTTTGAACGTCAATGCTGGCTACTGACGGGAGGCAACTTGGGAGCAGACCTTGTCGAACTGGTGCTTGACCAGGGCGAAGTGATTGCTAAAAACCAATCCAGCCCCATCTGTGAAATAGAACTTGAGCTTAAGCAGGGCGATGTTGAGACCTTGCAGAAGGTGCAACGCCAATTACAGGCCGCCATTACCCTGACACCAAGCAATATTAGCAAAGCCGCTCGCGGTTACCAGCTCCGGCAAGAAATTGAACGCTAGAGCCTGGTTAACGTGAGCCAGGTTATTTTATTCAACAAGCCTTACGGAGTTTTAAGTCAGTTCACTGATGAAGCTGGCCATCCTGGTCTTGGTCGATTCCTGGATAAACCGGGCTTTTACCCGGCTGGGCGACTCGATAGAGATAGCGAAGGCCTACTGGTGTTGACCGATGATGGCGCACTCCAGCACCGGATAAGTCACCCTAAAAAGAAAATGGCTAAAACCTATTGGGTACAGGTTGAAGGCTGTGCTGATGAAAATGCCATTAAACAATTAGTTAACGGAGTCAATTTAAAGGACGGCATGACTCGTCCCGCACTGATTAAATCAATCCCCGAGCCAAACCGACTGTGGCATCGAGACCCACCGATCCGTCAGCGCAAGAACAAACCGACTAGCTGGCTCGAAATCACCATCAAGGAGGGCAAAAATCGCCAGATCCGTCGAATGACTGCCGCAGTGGGCTTACCTACATTGAGATTAATCCGTTATTCGATTGGGCCCTGGTGCTTAGGTTCGCTACAACCTAAGGATTGGCAAACCATAGAAGATCAGGAATAACATCAACACCTGTTATTCTAATATAGAATATATATTCTATTTTTAATTCCTTTTTGGATTATCGGATTGTTCTTACAATCACCCGATGAACAGTCCAACCATTACACCCATCGACTTCAGCAGCGCGCATATTCAGCAAACTATCAAACTGCTGAAAGCAGCTGCCAGCGACCATCAACCCACAGCGCTGGCCACCGCCTTCGGGGCCGAAAGCGTGGTATTAATCCACTTAATCGCTGAACTAAAGCTCAACATCTCCACTTTCAGCCTCGATACAGGTCGACTACCCGAGCAAACATACCAGGTAGCTGCTGAGATACAGCAGCGCTATCCAATCACTATTGACTGGTATTTTCCTGAAGCAGCTAGCATCGAACAACTCAACCGAGAACGAGGACCAAACTCGTTTCGAGACTCAGTAGAAAATCGCCAACACTGCTGCAGCCTGAGAAAAGTATTACCTTTGCAACGCGCGCTAGCAGGTAAACGTGGCTGGCTCTCTGGACAACGCCACGCCCACTCAGCAGAACGAGCTAACTTGCTGGCTACTAGCTGGGATCCAAACCGCCAGCTGACAAAAATATTACCGCTGCTAACCTGGACCGATGACCAAGTTTGGGAATTTATTCATACCCATAACATTCCATACAATAGCCTCTACGATCAGGGATACAGCAGTATCGGCTGCGCGCCCTGTAGTCGAGCGACCACCGCTGGAGAAGATTCACGGGCAGGCCGCTGGTGGTGGGAACAGCAAACTAACAAAGAATGTGGTATTCACGCAGACTATTTTTCTGGCGGTAGCGGCATATAATCGTTAATGGCTCTAAATAGACTATGTAGTTCATTCAACTCATTACATAATAGCTTTGAGTCTTAATCTTGATAGAGCAAACAATTAAAACAATGAACAGTGGATCGCCAAAAGCCGAAAATATCGTTAACCATTCGTCTCTTGTCAGCAATGAACTACGACAACACAAATTAGGCCAGAGCGGTTGTGTGCTCTGGTTTACCGGCTACAGTGGTTCTGGTAAATCGACCCTGGCTACGGCGCTTGAAAAAAACCTGATTGATGACCACCATTTTGCTTACGTGCTCGATGGGGATAATGTCCGCCACGGTCTGAATCGGGACTTAGGCTTTTCCGCTGAGGATCGTACAGAAAATATACGTCGCATCAGCGAAGTTGCTAACCTGTTTGCCGATGCTGGAATTATTACCCTGACAGCTTTTATTTCACCTTATAGAGCCGACCGCCAACTGGCACGGCAATTAATCGGTGATACCCGTTTTAAAGAAGTTTATTTAACGACCCCAATTGAGGTCTGCGAAGCAAGAGATCCAAAAGGTCTTTATAAAAAAGCACGTGCCGGAGACATTCCTGACTTCACCGGAATCTCAGCTCCTTATGAACCACCGCTGAATCCAGATATAACCATCGATACGTCTACCAATGACCTAACGAGCTGCGTAGCAATTTTGAGAGAACAGCTGCGTCGCGACAATATCATTACCGCATAACATCTCGAGATTTAAAATCATGGATAGTTACCGTTTAAGTCACCTACAACAGCTTGAAGCAGAGAGCATTCATATCATTCGCGAAGTAGTCGCTGAATTTGCTAATCCGGTGATGCTATATTCCATCGGCAAAGACTCCTCGGTAATGCTTAAACTGGCTGAAAAGGCCTTTGCGCCGGGGCCGCTACCGTTTTCGCTATTGCATGTAGATACCACCTGGAAATTTAAGGAGATGGTCAAATTTCGGGATTATATCTGCGCAGAACGCGGCCACAAGCTGATCGTTCACAGCAACCAGGAGGGCATCGATCAGGGCATCAACCCGTTTGATCATGGTAGCCAGAATTACACCACCATTATGAAAACCCATGGCCTTTTACAGGCCATGGAAAAACATGGCTTCGATGCCGCCTTTGGAGGCGCGCGCCGGGATGAAGAAAAATCTCGTGCTAAGGAACGAATTTATTCGTTTCGTGATACCAACGGCGGCTGGGATCCAAAGAACCAGCGTCCAGAACTGTGGAATTTATATAACGGACGCCACAACAAGGGCGAATCGATTAGGGTGTTCCCCATCTCGAATTGGACTGAACTTGATGTATGGCTTTATATCCATCTAGAGAAAATTCCAATTGTGCCCCTTTATTTTGCAGCAAAGCGGCCAGTGGTGCGCCGTGGCAACGACCTCATCATGGTGGATGATGATCGAATGCGACTAGAGCCGGACGAGGTACCGGAACAGATGGAAGTCAGGTTTCGTACCCTCGGTTGTTACCCTCTGACAGGCGCGGTGGAATCAACAGCGTCCAGCGTTGAAGAAATCGTCGAAGAAACAATGCTAGCCACTACCAGTGAACGAGCTTCTCGAGTCATCGACCACGACGGCGATGCTTCTATGGAAGACAAAAAGAAAGAGGGCTATTTCTAATGGCTGGCGAAATCCAGGACGGCACCCAGACGGTTGAAGAATTTTTAGCGGCTCACAACAGCAAAGATTTGCTCCGGTTTTTAACCTGCGGAAGCGTCGATGATGGCAAATCAACCCTGATCGGGCGGCTACTGCACGACAGCAAGTTGGTTTATGAAGACACCCTCGCAGCGTTAAAAAGAGATTCTGAACGCCACGGCACCACCGGCCCAGGTGAAATCGACTACGCACTTCTAGTCGACGGTCTCAAAGCAGAACGAGAACAAGGCATAACGATTGACGTTGCCTACCGATACTTTTCTACACCGCAAAGAAAGTTCATTATTGCGGATACTCCCGGCCATGAACAATACACACGCAACATGGCCACCGGGGCATCAACCTGCGATCTGGCAGTTGTACTGATCGACGCGCGATATGGTGTCATAACCCAGACAAAACGGCATAGTTTTATTGCGTCATTACTGGGTATTAAACACATAGTCGTCGCCGTCAACAAAATGGATCTGGTAGATTATGACGAATCTGTCTACAACAAAATTCGAGAAGACTACTTAGATTTTTCTGCTCGCTTAGGGTTTGGTGATCTGCACTTTCTGCCGATCTCGGCATTGAAGGGCGACAACGTTGTTGATCGCAGTAAATCCATGGACTGGTACCAGGGTCCTCCTCTACTCGCTCATCTGGAAACTGTTCAGATTGGTGGTGATCGAAATCTGGTCGATTTTCGTTTTCCGGTTCAGTACGTTAATCGTCCAAACCTTAATTTTCGTGGTTTTGCGGGCACGATTGCGTCAGGAGTTGTGCGACCGGGCGATGAAATCATGGTGTTGCCATCGAAAAAGCGCAGCAAGATTAAAGCTATCGTCACCGCTGAGGGTGAATTGCAGCAGGCTTTCGCACCGCAAGCTGTGACTTTAACTCTGGAAGATGAAATCGACGCCAGCCGTGGCGATATGCTGGTCCACGTCAACAACCTGCCTCATGTTGCCCATCGGCTCGAAGCAATGCTGGTATGGATGGACGAACAACCATTAGTCCCCGGACAACAGTATCAAATCAAACTGGGAACCCAGCTGGTTAATGGGGTTATTTCAAAGGTTCGTTATCAAACTGATATCAATACACTCAGACAAAAAGGTAATGAACCGCTCAATCTCAATGAGATTGGCAGAGTAGAGATCAATGCCAGCCGTCCATTGAGTTTCGACGCCTACGAGCAGAACCGAGCGACGGGCAGCTTTGTGCTTATCGATCGACTGACCAATGCCACCCTGGCCGCAGGAATGATTATCGATCGAGTGTCAGGCACCGAAGAATCAGACTCTGCGTCAACCAATGAAGCTCTCAGTCGTCGTGAAAGCCTGGTCAATCGGGCACAAAGATCCGAAAAACTTGGACATCAAGCCAGGACCATCTGGTTTACCGGTTTACCAAAAAGCGGAAAGGCTCGCATCGCCTTAGCCCTTGAAAAAGCGCTCTTTGACCTTGGAATACAGGCCAAATCGATCATTGGCAATGACCTTCGCTCAGACCTATGCCATGATCTTGGGTTTACGGGGGATGATAGAACAGAAAATATTCGCCGTGCTGCATCTGCTTGTCGCTTACTCAACGATTCCGGACTAGTGACACTAGCGGCACTCAATGCGCCGACCGAGGCTGACCGGGCAATCGCCGAAAATATTATTGGTAGTAACGATTTTCTAGAAATTCACGTTAAGTCAACATTAAAACAATGCAAATCCAATGATGATAGTGGGATTTATCGGCGAGCTATCAATGGGGAGATAAACAATCTGCCAGGCATCAATGGTCCTTATGATCCGCCTGCGGATTCAGTATTCAGCGTAGAACCAGCGACTGACTCGCTCGAACAGATCACCACTGCGATTTTAACGCAGCTAGCTGATCGAAAAATCATCTCTTAAGTTACTAACCCCCACCCAGGAAAAGCAGCTAAAGGTGGGGGTTTAGTTGACGCTCGTTTCGAAACCTTTTGTCCCCAAATCAACGATCACGCTTAGTTTCCAGACATTCTTATAGCTCGATAACTTGAACCTATTCGAGCTAACGGCCCTTTACAGTTAACGAGATGGGGATATTTTTTTATCGTCTGGAAAACCAGTCGCCCATTAAAAACCCCCCGGCCACGAAGTGGTCGGGGGTTTGGGTAATAAATGCCTGACAGTGTCCTACTCTCACATGGGGAAACCCCACACTACCATCGGCGCTGAGCTGCTTCACTTCCG
>JAESTY010000149.1 GCA_016763355.1 Immundisolibacteraceae bacterium | reverse complement strand
GTCAACAGAAAGGAAAAATGGCGCGCCCGAGAGGATTCGAACCTCTGACCCTTGGCTTCGGAGGCCGATACTCTATCCAACTGAGCTACGGGCGCCTGTTTGATGGTTGAGAAATTAGCTTTCTAGGAGCCAAACTACTGGTCTCGTGGGGCGGCAAAGGATACCCGAATCTTGCGCTAGCGTCCATGCTAGCGCTACCGGTACTAGCCAAATACGGCTATAATCGGGCGCCTTTTTGGCCGGCCACGTGGTGCCGGGTGTGTCTCGTGATTGAGGAATGTTTGTGAGCGAAAAACAGGATTCATTTGTAACCAATTTTTCGATGTTGGTCCTGCTGATGGCGGTGATGACAGTTGGATTAATTCTGATTGGTACGGTAATTAGCAAGATAACAGACACCGGGCCTGATCCGATGGAAGTGGCTGCCGCTGATGCTCGCATTGAACCGGTAGGGAAGGTCGCGCTGACCGACGGCACCCTGTTTATCGCCGGCTCTATGGCCACCCAGGCTAAATCCGTTGAACCGGAGCCAGAAATAGAGGTGGCAGCTGCTCCGGTGGTAATGGATGGTGAGGGGGTCTACAACACGGCCTGCACTACCTGTCACGCAACTGGCCTGGCCGGTGCTCCCAAACATGGGGTCGCTGCTGACTGGGAGGCGCGTTTAGCTCAGGGCATTGAAGTGTTATACGACCATTCATTGAATGGTTTTCAGGCCATGCCTGCCAAGGGTGGCTTTGTCCACCTTCCGGATGACCAGATCAAGCTAGCAGTGGATTACATGGTTGCTGCAGCGAAATAGTCATCGATACAAAGCACTCAGCCGGCATATAAGCTGGTGGTTTCGGTAAGAATTTAAAAAGGCCCCGCTCTAGTGAGTGAGGCCTTTTTGATTTGTGCGATAGAAAACCGTTACGAACAGGTTTCTACGTGTTCTCTAAACGACGGTCTTTTTAACTACCAGGCAGGCGTTGGTTCCACCAAAGCCAAAACTATTGGACATGATAGTTTCCAGCCCGGCGTTATCGACCCGCTCGGTAACCACCGGAACACCCTCCGCGGCTTCATCAAGGGTTTCAACATTGGCTGAGGCAGCAATGAAGTCATTCTTCAGCATCAAAATACTGTAAATCGCTTCGTTGACGCCGGCCGCACCTAGCGCATGGCCGGTCAGAGACTTGGTGGAACTCATCGGTGGAATCTTGTCGCCAAACACGGAGCGAATGGCGCCAAGTTCTTTGACATCACCCACCGGCGTACTGGTGCCGTGGGCATTGATGTAATCAATCTTGCCGTCGGTGGTTGCTAGCGCCTGCTGCATGCAGAGAATCGCGCCTTCACCGGAAGGCTGAACCATGTCGTAACCATCGGAAGTAGCACCGTAACCAACCAGTTCGCCGTAAATTTTGGCACCGCGGGCTTTGGCGTGCTCTAACTCTTCCAGCACCACCATGCCACCACCACCGGAGATGACGAAGCCGTCCCGGTCCTGGTCAAAAGCACGCGAGGCGGCAGTCGGGTTGTCATTATATTTACTAGATAACGCACCCATGCCATCGAATAACACCGAAAGGGTCCAGTGCACTTCCTCACCACCGCCGGCAAACATCATGTCCTGCTTACCCATCTGGATTTGCTCGGCGGCGTTGCCCATGCAATGGGCACTGGTGGAGCATGCAGAGGTGATGGAGTAATTAATACCCTTAATTTTAAAAGCGGTACTCAGGCAGGCTGAGACGGTACTGCCCATGGTACGGGTGACCATATAGGGGCCGACCCGGCGAATGCCTTTTTCACGCAATGTGTCGACTGCGGTCATGATGTTGTTGTTTGAGGCACCGCCAGAACCGGCAATAAGGCCTGTGCGCAGGTTAGAAACCTGCTCTGGATTTAGACCCGCATCTTCAATCGCTTCTTTCATCGCCAGATAGGCATAGGCAGAAGCGTCGCCCATAAAACGATAAAGCTTACGATCAATCAGTTCGGCAGCGTTAACCCGAATCGGGCCATGAACCCGGGATCGCAGCCCTTGCTGTTCGTAGTCGTCACTATATTCTATGCCTGAGCGGCCCTCACGCAGAGATTCGGTAACCTCTGCAGCACCAATACCGATACTGGATACGATTCCCAATCCGGTGATTACAACACGTCGATCCATTTAGTTAGCTTACTCCAGCTTGGTTATTCATAGAGACCAACCCGCAATCCGCTAGATTCATAAATGATTTCGCCATCTACACCCATGGAAGCATCGGCAATGCCCATGATCAGGCGTCGGGTAATCAATTTTTTCATATCAACACGATAGGTCACCAGCTGCTTATCAGGGGTGACTTCGCCGCTAAAACGAACCTTGTCAGAACCAAGCGCCCGACCTCGGCCGGGATGGCCCTGCCAGCCCAAAAAGAAACCAACCAGCTGCCACATGGCATCAAGTCCGAGGCAGCCTGGCATCACCGGGTCGCCAGGAAAATGGCAGCCAAAAAACCAGAGCTCCGGATTTATATCGAGTTCGGCATGGATAAACCCCTTACCATATTTACCACCGGTTTCGCTGATTTCAATGATCCGATCAAACATCAGCATCGGTGGCATCGGCAACTGGGCGTTACCTGGACCGTACATCTCACCGCGAGAGCAGCTTAAAATTTGGTCGTAATCAAACTTATTCGGTTTAGTAAGCAAAATTAGGGTCGCTATGGTTGGAGCCAATTTGAGCCTTGATGACTAACCTCATGAACTACAGGGGGTTTGGTGAACCAGTTCCTGAAGCTGCATAGAAATACCATCAACCTCTTAGCTTCTTTGATGCCAATTAACAGGCGGATTATGGCGCCAATTATAGCGCCAAAACCGGTTGTTCAATAAAGCGCGGTGCAAAAGCTTATTGAAGCCGCTCACCTGACTCAGTGCCAGTGTGCGGTTTTAAAAGCATATCAACGCCGCCCGGCCCCATCGCTAGGACAAAAACGTTCATAATGACCGACTTCCTACTCTTTGAATAACCTGATAACCACTGCGTTGGGTGAAGGAACATCTACATGAGAGATTATTTCAACAGCTGGTCGAAGCGCTACTTTTCTGACCCCCAGGTGATCGAGCTGGTATTGGTGTTAATCGCCGGGTTTACCGTGGTGATTTTGACCGGAGCGATGTTAGCGCCGGTGTTTGCCGCCATTGTGCTAGCGTATATTCTTGAAGCACTGGTGGCCGCTCTGGTGGCCCGTGGTTGCGGCCGATTGCTGGCCGTTATTCTGGTCTCGTTTGTGGCTTTCGGGTTTATCCCGCTGATCCTGTTTGGCTTGCTACCCACCCTTTTTAGCCAGCTCAAAGAGCTGCTTTTGCAACTGCCAGATATGCTCAGCACAGGCCGCCAGCACCTACTGACACTGCAGGCCCAGTACGCCGAATTTATTTCAGTCGAACAATTGGATGCGGTACTGAGTTCAGTCACTGTCCAGATCGCCCATTGGGGCCAGTCAGTGGTTAGCAACCCCCTATCAGCGATAGTTAACCTGATGACGTTGTTGGTCTACCTCGTACTGGTGCCGTTTTTAGTGTTCTTCTTTTTAAAAGACAAATCACTCATGAGTAGCTGGATTGCCAATCAGCTGCCCACAAGGCCGCTACTGGTCGAAGTGTGGCGCGAAATGGAAACCCAGATGGGTAACTACCTGCGCGGTAAAGTGGTCGAAATTGTGGTGGTCGGGTCAGCGACTGCGCTGGTGTTTTCCATCCTTGGCCTGCAATACGCACTGCTACTTGGCGTATTAACCGGTTTATCGGTGATCATCCCCTATGTGGGCGCAGTAGTGGTGACCTTACCGGTGGCGATGGTTGCTTTTGCACAGTGGGGCTGGAGCAGTGATTTTGGCTACCTGATGCTTGCCTACGGGGTTATTCAGGCTATTGATGGCAATCTACTGGTACCGATACTGTTCTCAGAAGCGGTTAACCTGCATCCGGTAGCTATTATCGTTGCGGTGTTATTTTTTGGTGGCTTGTGGGGTATTTGGGGGGTGTTTTTTGCTATCCCGCTAGCGACACTGGTGAAAACCGTGCTGGATTCCTGGCCGGATGCTAGTGAGAAACCAGAAGTTGAGGTGGTGGCCAGCTAATGTTGATGAGCTAACCCGGTAAGCTCATCAAGCTGATCTAATCAAGCTGACCTGGGCAATCTAGCTTAATCGAGACCCAATTCACCCCAAAGTTGGTCGACCCGACTACGAACCTCACTATCCATTGCAATCGGCTCACCCCATTGACGCTTCACTTCACCGGGCCATTTGCTGGTCGCATCGATGCCAATTTTTGAACCCAGCCCCGCCTCTGGCGCAGCAAAATCCAGATAATCGATGGGTGTACGCTCCACTAGAGTACTGTCTCTGGCCGGATCAACCCGGGTGACCAATGCCCAGATCACATCGTTCCAGTTATGCAAATCGATATCGTCATCGACCACAATTATCGCTTTAGTGTACATGAACTGGCGTAGCACCGACCAGATTCCAAACATCACCCGCTTGGCATGACCCGGGTACTCCTTGTTGATACTGACAATAGCCAACCGGTAAGAACAGGCTTCTGCCGGCAGGTAAAAATCAACAATCTCCGGAAACTGTTTTTTTAATAGCGGCGTGTAGAGCTCATTAAGCGCAAGCCCTAACACCGCGGGTTCGTCCGGTGGCCGACCGGTATGGGTAGAGTGGTAGATGGCCTGATCGCGATGATGAATTTTATCGACGGTCATCACCGGGAAGGTTTCTACTTCGTTGTAATAACCGGTGTGATCACCAAACGGCCCTTCGGGCGCGGTATCGTTGGGATGAATATGACCTTCAAGCACCCATTCAGATTGCGTAGGGACTTTGAGCCCAGCTTCGCCCAGTGGAGTTAGTCGGGTGCGCGCCTGGCGCAGCAAGCCAGCAAAATGAAATTCACCCAGGTTATCGGGGATCGGCATCACTGCCGCCAGTAGGCTAGCCGGATCAGCTCCGATCGCCACGGTGACCGGGAACGGCTGATTCGGATGGGCCTGTTGCCAGTCCTGATAATCCAACGCCCCACCACGATGGGCCAGCCAGCGCATGATCAACCGGTTCGGGGCTATTTTCTGCATCCGGTAAATACCGACATTCTGGCGCTTCTGTTTAATGCCGCGAGTCACCACCAATGCCCAGGTAATGAGCGGTGCCGCGTCACCGGGCCAGCAGGTCTGGATCGGCATACAGTCCAGGTCCACATCCGTACCGCTGAAGCTATTCTGCATAAAGGGCGCGCGCTTTTCTGTTTTAGGTCGCAGCGACAGCGCGCGACGATAGGCCGGCCAGTTATCTTTAAGCTGCTGCAGGTTTTCAGGCGCCTGGGGCTCGCGCAGGTGAGCAAGCCACTGACCTAGTTGCCGCAGGTCATCGGTTGACTCCAACCCCAACCCCCAGGCTACCCGTTGCTGGGTACCGAACAAGTTGCTCAGTAACGGATGGTTACTACCCGTAGGCTGCTTAAACAACAACGCCGGACCCTGATTACGCAGCACCCGGTCAGATATTTCGGTGATTTCCAGTTTGGGGTCTACTGGAATCGAAATCTCTTTGAGTTGCTCACGCTGCTGCAGGGTCTCAATAAAATCGCGCAGGCTTAAATCAGGTCGACTCATTGGGCAGTGCCACCGAGTAGATCGAGGAAGATGCCAACGAAAATCAGCGCTCCCCACCAGTTATTTCGCAAGAAGGCCTTAAAACAGCGTTGTCGATCGCGTTGTCGAATCAGCATCTGAAAATGAATCGACAGTCCCGCGGCACCGATTAATGCCAGGTAATAAATACCGTTCAGATCGCTGTCTTTATGCAGTCCGACCAATAGCAAGGTAAACAGAGCACTAGTCTGTAAAATCGCTACCGCGCGACAATCCTCGCGACCGAAAAGAATGGCGGTAGAACGCAAACCAATCTGTAAATCATCGACTCGATCGACCATCGCGTATTGAGTATCGTAAGCCACGGTCCAGAAAATATTGGCAATCAGCAGTAGCCATGCCAGTTCAGGAACCTCGCCCTGAATAGCCGCAAATGCCATCGGAATACCCCAGCCAAAGGCGATACCCAGATAAGCCTGAGGCAGATAGGTAAAGCGCTTGAATAAGGGATAACTGATGGCCAAACCGGCAGCAACAATCGCCAGCTGCACGGTTAAACGATTAAGCTGCATCACCATTAGCAAACTGATCAATGCCAGCGCAGCCGCTAACACCAGTGCATGCCGGGGTGGAATTCTGCCGGCCGCCAACGGCCGTCGCTGGGTGCGCTCGACAGCACCATCAAAGTCACGATCAAAATAGTCGTTAATGGCGCAACCCGCACTGCGCATCAGCACCACCCCAACCGTAAAAATAGTGGCTATTTTCAAATCTGGCAAACCACCTGCAGCTAGCCAGAGCGCCCACCATGTCGGCCAGAGCAATAGTAAGATGCCAATGGGCCGATTCAGCCGGGTAAGCTGAAGATAGTCCTGCAAGGTCGGACGGGCCGTTGAAATTGTCTCGGTTGAGACTTTCTGGCCTGAAGTTTTATGGGCTGGGGTTTTCGGGGCTACAGATACGGACATGGCTAATAGCTATTTAGATCAGCGATGAAGGAATGGTGAGTGAGGTTATCACTGTGACCCGTTTACGCCAGGCCTGAACCCATTCTATCAGCTTGGCTGAATCCAGTCGGTTGGATTCAACCCATAACAAAAGATTTACACCTTGATGTAGTTATCCGCACCCTTCAGCCAGCGCTGAATCAACAGATTAATCGAGCTGGATTGCTGTGAGTCGAGAATTTTTGCCAGTTGCTGAACTTTGCCGAGCAATTCACTATCGCGACTGATATCAGCAATTCTCATCTGCAGTTCGCCAGTTTGGCGAGTGCCTAATAGCTCACCTGGGCCACGCAATTTGAGATCGCGACGGGCTATCTCAAAACCATCCTGGGTTTCACGGATAGTCGAGAGCCTTGCCTGAGCGCTACCAGAAAGTTCACTGGCATAAAGCAGTAAACAGGCGCTGGCTTCGCTGCCTCGGCCAACACGACCCCGCAACTGGTGAAGCTGCGCCAGTCCAAGCCGCTCGGCATTTTCGATCACCATCAAACTGGCGTTGGGTACGTCGACGCCAACCTCAATAACGGTGGTAGCTACCAGTAAATCAATCTGATTACCGCTAAAACTGGCCATTACCGATTCTTTTTCGGTCGATGACATACGGCCATGAACCAGTCCGATGGTCAATTCGGGCAGCGCCAGCTGGAGTAGATCACGGGTTGTGGTGGCGGCCTGAAGTTGCAATGTGTCTGAATCATCAATCAGTGGACAGACCCAGTAAGCCTGACGACCCTGCTGGCAGGCACCGGCAATGCGCTCGATGACCTGGTCTCGGCGACTATCCGATATTACTGCGGTAGCAATCGGTTGACGCCCAGGTGGCAGCTCATCAATCACTGAGGTTTCCAGGTCGGCATAAAAGGTCATCGCTAACGAACGCGGAATTGGCGTGGCGGTCATCACCAGTTGGTGGGGTAAAAGGGTTGCTTCGCTGCGCGGATGATCGACAGCTACTTCTCGGCCTTTTTCTCTGAGCGTGAGTCGTTGATGAACGCCAAACCGGTGCTGTTCGTCAATGATCACCAGGCCCAATTTATGAAAATCAACACCATCCTGAAACAGCGCATGGGTGCCAATCAGAATATTAATCTCACCGCTGGCCAGTCGTTCTAACCGGGATTTACGGGCTTTACCCTTATGACGCCCGGCCAGCCATTCAACCGTTATGCCGAGATCAGTCAGCCAACTGGTCAGGGTTTTCAGATGTTGCTCAGCGAGCAACTCAGTGGGCGCCATAAATGCGGTTTGCAATCCAGCCTGCGTCGCTTTCACCGCTGCCGCTGCTGCAACCATGGTTTTGCCGGAGCCGACATCGCCCTGCAGCAGGCGCAACATGGGTTGGTTCCTGGACAGGTCGAGGTTGATCTCGGCAATAACCCGCGCCTGAGCATCGGTAGCCTTAAACGGTAAGCTGGCTAAAAACCGAGTTTGCAAGCTCTCATCTGGCGCAGAAAACGCCCGTTCGTGGCTGCGCTGCTGTCGTCGCAATAGCAAGCTCAGGTGATAGGCAAGCATCTCTTCAAGCGCAAGGCGCTGCCGAGCCGGGTGATCACCCTCGACCAGGCTGCCTAAAGACTCATCAGGGGTGGGTCGGTGCAGGGTTTGTAGCGCCTCGGTTAGTGAAGGTAGGCCCCAGTCAGCTAGCTGATCGGCAGGCAGCAGCTCTTTAACCTGATCCGGATGAACCAGCACCTGGTCGGTGAGCTTACGCAGAGTACGTTGCTGCACACCTTCGGTGGCTGGATATATTGGGGTCAACCGATCGGTTAAATGGGTGGGCACGTCAGTGCCGCTAATCAGGCTATATTCCGGATGTACCAGCTCCAGACTGTTAGCCCCGCGACGCGGTTCACCAAAACAGAGCAGCTGCTGTCCGGGTACTAGTTGTTGTTTTTGATAATTAGAAAAATGGAAGAAGCGTAGCGTCATCACGCCGGAACTATCAGAGACCTTAACCAACATGGTGCGCCTACGGCGAAACACCACATCACTAGCTTCAACTGTTACCAGCAACTGGGCCGCAAGCCCTGGTTTCATGGCTCCGATCGGCGTAATCCGAGTTCGGTCCTCATAGCGCAACGGTAGATGGAACAACAAATCCTGCAGGCTAACGATGGCTAGCCGCGCAAGCTTTTCTGCCATTTTGTCGCTGACACCCCGCAACTCGGTGACTGGCCGCTGAGATAAAGGCAGGTTGATAGCGATAGGCTTGCTCTACCGGATCATTACGGCGGCGATACTAAAATTCGTTATGCGCGGCTTAATCCAGAACCAGCACCGCGTCAGCTTCAACATCGACACCCTTAGGTAACGCACTAACCTGCATGGCAGCCCGTGCCGGATAGGGCTCATTAAGTCGATCAGCCATGATCTGATTGACCAATGGAAAGTGCGTTAAATCAATCAGATAAACATTGATCTTAACCGCCTGTTGCAAGCTACCACCAGCGGCACTGGCAACCGCCTCCAGGTTGTCGAAAACCTGGTTGATCTGGGCTTCAATGTCACCGGCTACAATTTCACCACTAGCGGGCACCAACGGAATCTGGCCGGAGATATAAACCGTATCACCACTACGAACTGCCTGTGAATAAGTGCCAATAGCAGCCGGTGCCTGGTCGGTAGAAATAATGGTACGTGCCATGATTATCCTCGTTTGCGGGTGATACGAATGACTTCGGTGAGTGCTTTTAAACTGCGCATTAACTGGGCCAGGTGCAACCGGTCGTTGACCTCGATGGTGAAATTGGCCATCGAATTGTAGCCGTCATGATTTTCGATGGTTACCGAATCGATGTTGGCATCGGCGTCAGCGATGGTTGCTGAGATAGTAGCCAGTGCACCACGACGATTGACGGTAACGACTCGCACATCTACCGGGTACTGGCGATCGGTTTTTTGATCCCACTCCACATCGATCCAGCGCTCTGGCTGGCTGCGAAACTCTGCCACATTAGGACAGCTATCGATATGCACGACGATGCCGCGACCGGAGGTAACAAAACCATGAACCTGATCACCGGGAATCGGTCGGCAGCAGCGCGCGTAAGAGACCACAACGCCTTCGGAACCACTAATGGCCACCGGCTTATTATCTTCTCGGTGTCTGCGCAACCAGGGAGCCACCCGTGCCAGAGCGCCACGAATACCATCGTGGCGGGGTTTGGGTGGCAACTGTTTCTGTTCGGTTAAACGCTGCGAGACTACTAGCGCCATTTGTTGGCCAAGACCGATCTGTTCGAGTAGGTCATCCAGCGAACTGACCTGCAGGCTGGTAAGTGCATTACCAATCTGATCTTCGGTGAGGGTTTCCAGCTCAAGGCCAATTTTGACTAGCTGTTGGCGTAACAGACGGCGACCAAGCTCGACAGCCTGATCCTTGTTGAGGTTTTTAAGCACGTGACGAACCCCAGCACGGGCTTTGCTGGTGACCACAAAGTTAAGCCACAAAGGATTGGGCATCGCCACGTCAGAGGTGATGATCTCAATCTGCGCCCCGGTTTTTAGCACGGTACTCAGCGCGGCCATGCGGCCATTAATGCTCACCG
>JAESTY010000148.1 GCA_016763355.1 Immundisolibacteraceae bacterium | reverse complement strand
TCGCGGGTTCGAATCCCGTCCGCTCCGCCATTTACCTGTTGGAAAGAAAGTGGCATTAGTAACACCACAGTGACACAGTGATTAGATAAGGGGTGCCCTCCATTGGAGCGCATCCCTTTTCTTTATCCGCCACCTTATTTCTTACCAAATCATTAGAGCCATAGCCGCTATAGCCGGTATCATTTGTTAATCTTTAAACCGCCTTTAGCCTAAATCCAGGATTAACCTCCCATGCTCGTCGATATCCGCCGAAATTTTCAGAAGGCGGCAGCTGTCGCCATTATTGGCCTTTTGGTACTCGCTTTTGCTTCCTGGGGAATCGCTGACTATGTCACCGGTTTCACTCAAGTAAAAGTTGCATCTATTAACGGTAGCGTCATCACCGACCAGGCTTATGCACAAGCTCGGCAGCTCCAGGAACAGCGCTATCGCGCCTCCTTAGGTGACAACTATCAACCGGGCACCCTAGACGACCCCACCATCAAAATGACCCTGGTACAGGAGCTTGTTGACGACTTCCTGCGGGTTGACGACGCCAAATCCAATGGCTATCGAGTTAGCCCCCAGCGCTTGACCAAAACCATTACCGAGATCGATGCTTTCCATGATGAACAGGGCTTCGACCGCGAGCTGTATCAGCAAATATTAAACCGCCAGGGTTTTTCTATCAGTCGTTTTGAAGCTGATCTTGCCCAGTCAATTATCACGGAACAGATTCGTACCGGTCTCAGCAAGAGTTCCGTAATCGCCGATCCAGAGTTAGATCTACTGCTGCGTTTACAGGGGGAACAGCGGGATATTCGGTTTCAGTTGATCACTCGTGATGATCAACTCGACAAACTCGAAGTCAGTGATCAGGCAATCCAAGATTTTTATAATGAACATATTGATCGCTTTCAGACTCCAGAGTTGGTTCGTATTGAATATCTGGAGCTGGTATTAGACGACTACGCCGACAGGGAAACCCTGGACGATGAAGCATTAGCAGAACTCTATGAAGAACAACAAGCCGACTTTCAACAGCCTGAAAAAAGGCGCGCCAGCCATCTTCTAATTTCAGTTGTAGCCGATGCGGATGACGATGAGGTCGACGCAGCCCTAACTAAGGTCGACGGATTGCGCCGGCAACTCATTGAAGGTGCCGATTTTGGCGAGCTTGCTAAGGAAAATTCGGACGACCTGGGTTCAGCCAAAAAAGCTGGTGATTTAGGCCTGTTTGGTAAAGATGTGATGGATCCCGCGTTTGAAACGGCAGCTTTTGCTCTGCCATTAAACCAGATCAGCGATCCAGTGCGTTCCGCTTTTGGCTATCACCTGATTAAAGTCACCGAAATTCAGCAACAACAAACCCAGCCGCTGGCCGAGGTCAGCGCTGAAATTTCGTTGCGCCACCGCCGTCAGCAGGCCGAGTCAGCATTTTTTGCAGACATGGATGAATTGCAGGACAGCACTGATGAGCAGCCTGATTCGCTACAGCCAGCTGCTGACCAGTTTGGCCTCGAGATACAGCAGAGCGCCCTGTTCCCACGCTACGGCGGCGCTGGCATTACCGCGACCAAAGAAGTCATCGACCAGGCTTTTAGCGATGATGTGTTGCTCGAACAACTCAACAGTCAGTTGATCAATATAGAAGATAGCCGGGCGGTGGTGTTGCGGGTTGTTGAACATCAATTACCCACGGCGAGGCCCCTTACGGAAGTTCGCCAGCCGATTTTAGAAGTCCTCAAAGAGCAACTGGCCGCTGACACCACCAAACAGATGGGTGAAGCATTATTAGAGCAGCTCAACAACCAAACCGAAACGTCTAATAGCGACACTAGCGGTGAATGGCAAGATCGCCTAAAAATAACCAGGACTCAAGCAGGATTGCCTCCGCCACTATTAGAAGCTCTGTTCCGAATGGCATCACCCAGCGATAGCCCAGTCCACGAAGGGCTTGCCCTCGACAACGGCGACTATATAGTCTACGCGGTCACCAAACTACATGATCAACCGCTAACCGCTACCGACGAGGAACGGCTTCAATTACAACGCAACATGGAACGCCTGCGCGGTGACATCGCTCTTATTGGTTATTTAAAGGGCCTCCGCAGCGAGGCGGATATCAAGATCTATCCAGAAAATTTATAGGTCCTCTTTAAACAAGTAAACCGACATAAAAAAACGGCCCATAAGGGCCGTTTTTTTATGTGGCATGATCTAACCTGAGCTGCATTACATGCCAGTAATATTGTATCCAGCATCGACATAACTAATTTCACCGGTTACCCCCGAAGCTAAATCAGAGCAGAGGAATGCCGCCACGTTACCGACTTCTTCGATAGTCACATTACGTTTTAACGGCGTATGTTCGGCATGATAGTCGAGCATACTGCGAAAGCCTGAAATACCAGAGGCCGCGAGGGTGCGAATCGGTCCCGCAGAGATACCATTGACCCGAACGCCTTTTTCGCCCATTGAAGCCGCCAGATAACGAATATTGGCCTCAAGACTGGCCTTCGCCAGCCCCATCACGTTGTAATTAGGCAATGTCCGCACCGCACCCAGATAGGTCATCGCCAGTAGCGCGGACTGATCTGAAAGAATGCTATTGGCCGCTTTGGCCAAGGCGGCAAAACTGTAAGAGCTAATCTCATGGGCGGTAGCGAAGCCTTCGCGGGTTACTGCCTCCACGAATGGCCCTTCGAGCTCTTCCCGAGGCGCAAAGGCGACGCTATGCACGACTCCATCCAGCTGACCCCAGTCATTGCCCAATCGCTCGAACACCGCCGCGATTTCGTTATCATCAGTGACTTCACAGGGCATTGTCAGCGTCGACCCGCACTCGTCCGCCATTTTTTCGACCCGACCTTTCAATTTTTCATTCTGGTAGGTAAAAGCAAGTTCTGCTCCTTCCCGGTGCATTGCCTGAGCGATTCCCCAGGCTATTGACCGGTTACTGGCAAGACCAACGATCAGCATTTTTTTACCGCTCAAAAATCCCATGGTTTTTGTTCCCAAATAAATTATTTAAAGGCAGTATTATATCGATACTGCGATCTTCACGTACTGGCAGCTATCAGCCTAATTAACGATGCCCCTACAAAATAATAAACAGCGGAATTTTCAAACTGCCCACATGCTGAAGTGCCTATCAATCTTTGCCCTACTCTTACTGGGGTTAGCCAGCGGCGGATGCGACCAGTTACCCAACAGTCCCTATCCAGCAGATCAACAACAGCAGAATATCCTTTATAGCTCTTTTTCAGAACGCCCCAAACATCTGGACCCGGCGGTCTCCTACTCATCAAACGAATACGCTTTCATCGGCCAGATCTATCAACCGCCCCTGCATTATCACTACCTGAAGCGGCCATATCAGTTAGAACCCTTAACCGCCACCGAGTTACCCATACCCGTTTTTCTCGACGATCAGTTCAACCCCCTACCCAGTGATACCCCACCATCAGAGGTCACTTACAGCCGTTACCAGATTACGATCAAGCCAGGCATCCGTTATCAACCACACCCGGCATTTGCGGTCGATAACAGCGGCACACCCCGCTATCACCAACTTAGTAGCTCTGATCTGGTTGATATAACCCGTCCAACACACTTTTCCCATCAGGGCAGTCGCGAAGTCACCGCGGCTGATTACGTTCATCAAATCAAACGTTTTAGCCTGCCAGACCTGCATTCACCGATATCCGGATTCCTGGGCCAATATATTCTGGGACTCAATGAATTAACCGCTGTATTAGCTAATCAACCAAACGACTCGACAGCAAGCGCCAATATTAATTTGAACAATCACTCACTTGCTGGTGCCAAACTGATCAATCGCTATCAGTACGAGATCACTATCAAAGGCAGCTACCCGCAATTCATCTACTGGCTAGCGATGCCATTTTTCGCGCCCATGCCAATTGAAGTTACCCGTTTCTATGATCAACCATTACTCAAACAAAAAAACATCTCCCTGGATTGGTTTCCAGTCGGTAGCGGCGCTTACCAGTTAGTAGAGAATAATCCCAACCGGCGCATGGTGATGGCACGCAATCCTAATTTTAGCGGTGCCACCTATCCGTCCGAAGGTAGCCCGGGCGACCTCGAATCCGGGCTACTGACGGACGCAGGCCAACCCCTGCCATTTATTGATCAAGCTATTTTTAGCCTGGAAAAAGAGTCAATCCCGGTCTGGAATAAATTCCTGCAGGGCTATTACGACCGTTCCGGCATTAGCTCTGATAGTTTTGACCAGGCGGTTCAGTTTGGCGACGGCGTCGGCGCAGAGGTTACGGCAGAACTTGCTACCAAGCAGATCTCGCTACAAACCTCAGTAGCCGCTAGCACCATCTATATCGGTTTCAACATGCTTGATTCGGTTGTCGGTGGCTATGATCAGAACCAACAAAAACTACGCCAGGCAATTGCCATCGCTCTGGACATGGAAGAGTATATTTCCATCTTCCTTAGCAGCCGCGGAATCAACATGCACTCGCCGTTACCGCCGGGCATTTTCGGCTATCAGGACGGTGAGGCCAACGTTAATCCAATCACCCACACCTGGCAAAACGGCACAGCTACCCGCAAGCCAATAACTCGAGCCAGGCAACTACTCGCAGAAGCCGGTTACCCGAATGGCCGACACCACCAAAGCGGTGAGCCATTGATAATCCATTTTGACACCGCCAACAGTGGACCAGATGCAAAAGCTTTCCTGGACTGGTTACGCAAACAACTGACCAAAATTGATATTCAACTGGTGATCCGCGCCACCGACTACAACCGCTTTCAGGACAAGGTCCGCAATGGCCAGGTGCAGATGTACATGTGGGGCTGGAATGCCGACTACCCGGACCCGGAGAACTTCCTGTTCCTGCTTTACGGCCCCAACAGCCAGGTTCCGGATCATGGTGAGAACAGTAGTAATTTCCAGCTGCCAGAATTTGACGCGTTATTTGAGCAGATGCGCAATCTTCCTAATGAATCAGAACGCCAGCTTCTGATAAAAAAAATGCTGACCATTTTTCAGCAACAAACTCCCTGGGCTGGCGGTTTTCATCCCCAGCAATATGTTTTACAGCAGAGCTGGATTGGTAATTTAAAACCCAGTCACCTGGCTCATGACACGCTGCAATACCAACGCATAGATGTGCCGCTGCGTAACCAGCTCAGAACCGACTGGAATCAACCGGTCTGGTGGCCAGTGGTCGCAATACTGGGTCTGATCAGCCTACTCATGGTGCCCGCAATTCGCCTGGCCTGGCACCGCGAAC
>JAESTY010000147.1 GCA_016763355.1 Immundisolibacteraceae bacterium | reverse complement strand
GTATATGATGATATCTCAGACAATCTAAATTAAAAACTCTACTTGCATTATAAAATTGCAATGAAATAGCTAACTCTTCCTCTACTAGGTTTTGCTTCACAAAATATCCTCAATATCAATTTTATAAATTCAATATATATTCTAAATTTTAACAAATCTAATTACCAAGTACTATTTTACTATAAATCTTATAACAATGAAAACTTACAAATAGCAATAATTAATTCTCTTCAAATTTGTAAGTCCAGAATATTTCAAGATAGTTGTCATCCTTATCGCTACAACGAGCCTAACCAATCATCCCAAAGGAACTCAGATATATGAAAAAATTTCCTGTTTTAAGCACGTGGCTTTGCATTATTCTCTCCCTTGATCTTAGCGATGTGATACCTGTGTCCTCTGAATTCTATGAACTCTTGAAAATGAAAAACGACAAAACTCTGACCACTACAGGGGGTTTCACAGTTTCAAGAGTTGAATTGAACTTGATCGCGTCTCTTATGTATTTTGTTCACGATACGGCCAGATCAAGTTTATAGAATTAGAGCCAGTTTTGCTGTCTAATTTTCATATTTTTGCTTCAATTATTCCTAATTGATTAAAGTATTTAAGTTTGTACCATCAACATGGTCACTTTTACATTGTTTTATATATAGACTTGTCTTTCATTTGTTTTTGGGTGCAAGAGACCAAGGATTATATTCTTTTTTTCTAATGTTTTTAAGATCATTTAGCTTGTTAATTATCCTTTTTTATTGGTGGAGAACGAGCCACACTAAACGAAACTCTATTATAATTCTTTGACTTACATTTAGGACAGCAAGTCACATCAATATCATATAAATCTAATAGAGACTCGGCAGTTTCTTGTGGTATTACTTTTGTTTGCTCTATCTTTAATAGCTTCTTAATTTGACCTACTTGCTTTTTTCTACTCGGGTTACTTAAAAATCCATATGTTCTAGTCTTTTGAAATCCTTTCGGTAGTATGTGCATTAAAAAGTTTTTTATAAAACTTTCTTTTGTAAATACCTTTTGTTTGGACTCCTCATCCTTATAGTCCTTGTACTTGATTGTAATCATTTCATCTTTAATACTTAAGATCCTACTATTTGAAATAGCTACCCGATGCGTATAGTTTCCCAAATAATCCAAAGCATATCTTGGATTCCCATCACAGCTTTTTGCATACACTACCCACTTTTTTTGCCTCAGCTTATAGGTCAGTTTTTTAAACTTACTCTCCTCTTCATAAATAGATGACTTTCCATAAAAACAAAGCTTTTTACTTTTGTAATATTCTATTAAATAAGCTAAAAACTTTCCTTTGAAAAGTTCTGACATAACCTGTATTGGTAAAAAGAAATTCTTTTTACCATCAATCCATGATTTATGATCCAAAGACAAACCACCATTAGGTATAATACAATGTAAATGTGGATGGTAATTGAGCTGTTGTCCCCATGTATGCAAAGTTGCTATTACTCCAATTTTAGCTCCTAGAAATTTTGACTCTTTTGAAAGCTCCAACAAGGTTTCTTTGACTACTTTAAACATTAAAGAATAAAGTAGCTTTTGATTGCTATAGATCAAAGATCGCAATTGCACAGGCATTGTAAATACCATATGGAAATAATCCACTGGTAAAAGATCCTCTTTTTTCTTTAAAATCCATTTGTCTTTTAAAAAGGTTTGGCATCTGTTGCAATGTCTATTCCCACAAGAGTTATAAAGTTCAAGTTCATAATCACAATCATCACAAATGTAATGATGACGACCTGACTTTACTGTTCTACAATTTATGATTTTATTAATGACTTTCATTTTGTAAGGATCAATTGTTAAAGTATCTTTTCCAAGTTTTAGGCACTGAGCTAAATCAGGTGAAAGTTCATCAACTTTTACATCATCTGTCATCTTGTTTTTTTGTAGGGAAATAAAGAGTATCTAAAGGACTATGTGAACTCACAATGTAATTGGTAGCTACATGTAAATAAATCATAGTTGTTTTAATGCTACAGTGACCTAGTAGTTTTTGAACTACTAGTAGATTGATACCATCTTCTAAAAGATGGGTAGCAAAACTATGTCTTAATGTATGGAAGGTTCCATACTTTGTTATACCCGCTCGTTTCAAACATTTTTTAAACGACTTTCTAGATCCCGTTCTTTCCATACGACCATTTCTACCAGGAAACAAATAGTCTTTAATTAAATGACGATCCTGTTTGTAATATTCTCTTAAATACTCTAGTAGTCTTGGTGATAAAGGAGTGTATCTGTCTTTAAGTCCCTTTCCTAAATGTACATGAATTAGCATTCTATCACTGTCTATATCTGCTACTTTTAGATTGAGTACTTCACTCATTCTAAGTCCTGCTGAATAAGCAAATAAAATTATAATTCTATGCTTTAAAAAAATAGTATTTGATAAAATTCTTTGAATTTCATCTTTGCTAAAAACTACTGGGAGTCTTTTAGCTTCCTTTTGGTAATGTACCGATTCAATATCCCACTCCATTGGGCAAGTATGTTTATAAAAATATCTCATCGATGCAACAGACATTTTAAACCTACATTTAGAAACATTATTTTTTACTAAAAAATGCTGATACAAAATTAAGTCCTCTAATTTCAATTTACTAGGATCTTTTTTGTAATGCTTAATAAGCTTTCTCATTTCAAGTGTATAATTATAGATAGTACTTTCTGCTAAACCCTTAATCTCCATACCTTGTATCATTAAGTCTTTCCATTTACCCATGATATATCTCCTTTGTATTTAGGCAGTAACTGTATGCCTACAAAAGGTTTGTATAGATTTAAAAGGTTCTAGTCTGTTTGATAGAAAATAAGAGAAAGTAGCTAGACAAGATTCATAAAATGAGATAGGTTTTTGAATAGGAGAGGTCAAGAAAAGGTGAATCAGCCGTAACCATCGCGAAGCGATTTAGTTCACTTCTATCGTTAGACCCTGAGCTGAAATAGCTATATATACAGCATACAAAAATGATATACTTTGATGATAAATTATTTTGAATTTATCCTATTGATTGCATGT
>JAESTY010000146.1 GCA_016763355.1 Immundisolibacteraceae bacterium | reverse complement strand
TCATCTATTTTACCTTGTTTAGTTTGTATAAACATTTCATTCCTCATTTAAGTTGTTTTTCATAGTATAAAATAGTCGAGCCAAATAAGCAAATGATAACCACTCATTGGGTAACAAATTGTTTTTAACAAACAATGATAAAACTAAACTACTTTGGCTAGGAAAAAAAGACCTGAATATATACAGATAGCTACGTCCATTGTCACATTATTTGCAAAAAAAACACTGACTTATCTTTAACAATAACGAGCCAAATATTAAAAGCAAAAGTGGTCTCTACATCAAACAAATACAGTAGCCTTCGGTGGATAACATAAGGCAGGCTTTATGTTAACCAAATTGCTTCGCAATTGTCCCTTGTCTCCTTGTGCATAACAAGTTATGCACATTTGTTTGAGTATCACATTAAAAATTAAATACCTGTTGGCTCTAATTTAGAAACAAAAATATCTCATTAACCACCGCATTAAAAAAGCCATCAAAGCAACCGTCCTAGTTGCTTTTTTTCTTTTACATCGTGTAAAAGAAATGGCTTTTTAAATACTAGGATGGGGCAAATAAAGCGCCAATGGACTGAATAAATAAGATCTTCCCTTTGAAGAACAAATAAAACTAAAGCTAGATTTATTAGTAATGGTAAAAAATTTAAAGATAAACAGGTATTACTTTACAGAATTTGCTACAAATACCTTATACTTAATAGTGAAGATAAAGAAGTCTTCAATGATAGCCTTGAAGGGATAATTCTTGAGGAAAAAGGAAAGATAATGGGAGTTATGCGTACAGTAAGTTATGAAGATAACTTAATGAAAGACTTACAAGATCCCATGCTTGCAGTACATTATTTAAATGCTTGCCTTGAAGAAGAATTTAATGAATCTAAAGATAAGAAGGACTTTTTTTTCGGTGCATTAGCTCAAGTTCTTAAAGCAAATGGAGTATCTAAAGATTATATTTTAAATAGAAATGATATTTATGAAAGTATCATGAAAAGTAAGAATACTAGATTAGATGGACTCTTTAAAATTCTAGAAGACTTAAATTTAAAACTTAGATTTGAATTGGTTAATTGATATGTTAAAGACCTTAAATGTTCTTTGGAAGATTTGTTAGATTAATTAGACCCTAACTTAATGGGATAAGATCTTATATACTTTCCCTTGTTCATTCAAAATATTAGTATAAAAACAACTTGAAATAAATAAATGCAGAGGAAATTAATTGACACAATAGTGCCATTTCTGGCACTATTAATATATGGAAAATATAAATATATCTAAAATAAAAGTAAGAAAAGAAGAATTGAAATTAACATTTTCAGCGATTGCTCGACTGTCTAAAACTTCAGAAAGAACAACAAAGCGTTTTTTTAATGGTGAAAATATTCAACTTCATACAGCAACAAAAATCATGAAGCTTTTAGGAATAAACTTAGAAGGTAAATCTTTAAGGTCAGTTTCAACAATAAGAAAAATTCGAGCTAATAAAAAAGCTACTTATATTGCTTCATTAACTCAAGATACTTCAAAAATGGAAGCACAAGAAGTACAAAAAAGTGTTTTTGATAAAACTGTACAAAGAATTGAAAAGCTATTTTTAAAAGGATCTTATCAAAAAGAACTTTGGGATATTTAAAGATGGATGATAATACAAAGCCTGATGGAGCGACTGAAATTGATGATTACTCAGACCTTATTTTACAGGGTAAAAAATTCACCATTAATGAAGTTTTTGAATATGAATACATAAATATATCAAAAGTAATATTAGAGTACCTATCATCAGTGAAAAGAAGTAAAAAAGTCGACTTTTCCTATGAGTGGTTTCAAAAGATTCATCAAGAAATGTTTAAAGATGTTTGGCAATGGGCAGGAAAAATAAGAACCACAGAACTTTCAATAGGGATTCAAGCATTTCAAGTTCAAACAGCACTAAAGCAGCTTGAAGGTGACTTTAAATTCTGGAGAGAAGAAGAAGTTTTTAATACTTTTGAAATGGCGGCAAGATTTCATCATAGACTTGTACAAATACACCCTTTTAGAAACGGAAATGGTAGATGGTCAAGAATGTTATCTAATATTTATTTAAAACAAAATGGTAAAAACCCGACAAGATGGGATGAAAAATCTTTATCACAAGAGACAGATACAAGAACAGTATATATTCAATCATTAAAAGAGGCAGATAATGGAGACTTCACAAAATTAATAGCCTTACAATCAGTTACTTTTAATGACTTACAATGAAATTAGATAAAGAAACTTTAAGCAGATTAAATTCTGCATTAGAAAAAAAAGGTAGCAGTCAAACAAAAACAATTGAGGAAGTTTTTAAGGATTTAATTGTTTCAAAGAAAGAAGATCTTACAGATCTTCCCCCGCCAAAAATGCCCGAATAAAGATAAGATTCAAATAAGTTTTATCACTTTATAATTTCACTACTTTACTGCATTTCAACATTTGTTGAAATATGGTATAATAATGAAATGAATAAGATAGAAACTACACAATACATCATAGATCAATTTGAAAAAATTTCTTTTTTAAAAGTAAGAAATCAACATTTCTCACAAAGCTCAGTTTACGATCTAATTTTTATGCTTGAAAAAGAGAATAAAGGAAAGTCTAAAGCTATTTGTAATATTTATGCCTCTTTTCTTGATGACGGACAACCTCTTAAATTACGAAAAGCCATTCGAAACCTAGAGTGTGTAGTGCATAAATCAAAAACATTTTATGGAGTATTGGTTGCGCCTTTTTTTTCAGAGCAAGCAAAAGAAATTATAAAGGAACATAATTTTGGCTACATTGATTTAGTCGGTAATTTTTTCATAAGTTACTTTCCAATATATTTAGAGTCTACCGGACATAAAAATAAAACAATTGAAAAGAGGGAGCTTCGTAGTATTTTTTCCCCTAAAGGCGAAAGAGTTATTAGAACTTTATTAGGAAAAGGAAACTGTAAGTGGGAAATCAAAGATTTAGCGAAACAATCAGAAGTTAGCTTAGGTCATACTTCAAATATAAAAAGAAAACTAGAAGATAAAGAATATTTAACAATAGAAAAACCAAGTGGTTTTACCTTAACAAATCCATCTAGTTTACTTCATCAGTGGTCTAATGAATATGATAGCCAAAAGCATCAAAAATTTAGTTTTTTTTCATTAGAAAGCACACAAGAAATCGAAGAAAATTTAGCTTTATTACTTGATGAGCAAAATATAGAATATGCATTTTCAGGGTTTAGTGCAGCTATTCGCTATCAAGCTCATGTACTTTATAAAAAAGTTTGTTTATATGTTGAAAAGCTTCCAGATAATTTAAATGAAATTGGATTAAAAGAAGTCGAAAGTGGAGCTAATTGTGATATTTTTATTCCTTATGACCAAGGATTATTTTCTAATGGAAAAGAGTTTAATAAAGTTAAAGTAGTATCTGAAGAACAAGCTTATTTAGATCTTCTACAAATGAAAAGTCGAGGAGAAGAAGCAGCAATGGAAATCTTAAGAGGATGTATTGAAACAAAATGGTAGTAAAAAGTATTTATCAAAAAGATGCTGTAGATGCAACTCATCGAGCTTTAATTGAAATCATGAGAGCTCTAGGAGAGTATAGAGATGAAATTGTACTTATTGGTGGATGGATACCAAGCTTATTAATAAACCAACCAAAAGTAAAACATATAGGTAGCTTAGATATTGATCTTGCTGTAGATCATACAAAACTAGATGATGAAAAGTATAAAACCATACTTAAAATACTTGAAGAAAGAGGATTTAAACAAGAAGGTCAGCCATTTCAATTTGTTAAAGTCATTGAAGTAAATCATAAGCCTTATAAAGTAAGAATAGATCTTCTTGCTGGTGAGTACCATGGTACAAGTAAAGCACATAGACATCAAAATGCACCAGAAGTAAAACTAAGAAAAGCTAGAGGTGCTGATATAGTATTTACAAATTTTATTGAAATCAATTTAGAAGGTTTACTTCCTGATAAATCTATAGATCAAGTAAGTTTTAAAATTGCATCAATTGCAGCTTTTTTAGCAATGAAAGGTATGGCTCTTGCGGATAGATTTAAAGAAAAAGATGCATATGATATTTACTATTGTGTTAAAGAATATCCTGGAGGAATAAAGAAACTTGTTGAAGACATAAAACCTGCTATTAAAAGATCAAAACTAATTCAAGAGGGATTTGAAAAAATTCGAAGCAAATTTCAAAGCATCAAACATTCTGGTCCTCGTCATGTTGCTATATTTGAGCAACTTGATGAAGAAGAAGATGAATTTGATATTTTAGTTCGAGATGCTTATGAAAGAGTTACGAGCTTATTAAAAGAGTTACAAATTTCTTAAATAGGCTAAGCCTTGAAAAAAAAGGAAAGATTAGTGAGATCATGATGAATTTCGAAGAAAAAATAGGATATGAAAAAGGGTTAAGCCAAGTTTGAATTCGTGCAACAAGTTGTTGCATAATTACCCTGAGGACATAATATAAAGTTTATTATATACACGAGAAGATCTTACAGATCTTCCCCACCCTCCCAAACATGTCACAAGTTAAAACAAAAGTTAATTCATTAACAACGTCATAAACTGTCTATCAAAATAAATTGAGCTAGTACCTTGTCCTAGACGCAAATTATTTTAATAGCAAGTATATTCATATCAGGCAATGGCGTAAGCAAGCTAGTTAAAAACAAGCTAGCCCATTCTGGTCTAGACGTATATTTAAATAGCGTACTTA
>JAESTY010000145.1 GCA_016763355.1 Immundisolibacteraceae bacterium | reverse complement strand
TAAATTCCGCCTGCCTGATTGTCGGCATTTCTGTCCCCACTAAAGACCTTATAAATGCCTAAATTTATCTTTGTTACCGGTGGTGTTGTTTCCTCGTTGGGAAAGGGCATCGCTTCCGCTTCTATTGGCACGCTGTTGGCGTCCCGCGGACTCAGTCTTACCTTCATAAAACTTGATCCTTATATCAATGTTGACCCGGGTACCATGAACCCGATTCAGCACGGCGAAGTCTATGTCACCGAAGATGGTGCCGAGACCGACCTGGATCTGGGTCACTACGAGCGCTTCGCTCGTGTGCCGATGCGGCGCACCAATAATTTCACCACCGGGCGCATCTACAGCAATGTGATTGCCAAAGAGCGCCGTGGCGATTACCTGGGCGCGACCGTGCAGGTGATTCCGCATATCACCGAAGAGATCAAACGCTGCATTCTGTTGGGTGCGGGTAATGCGGACGTCGCCATGGTGGAAATCGGCGGCACCGTGGGTGATATCGAGTCACTGCCATTTCTGGAAGCAATTCGTCAGCTGGGTATCGAGCAGGGCCGTGACAATGCTATGTACGTCCATCTCACCCTGGTGCCTTATTTAAATTCCAGTAAAGAGATTAAAACCAAACCCACCCAGCATTCGGTTAAAGAATTACGCAGCATTGGTATTCAGGCTGATTTGTTGCTGTGCCGTTGTCAGGGTGACCTGCCAGATGCCGAACGCCGCAAGATAGCGCTGTTTACCAATGTGGCCCACGACGCAGTTATTTCTGCTCATGATGTCGATAATATTTATCAGGTGCCCAGGGATTACGTCCACCAGGGAGTTGACCAGTTAATCATTGACCGTCTCAGGCTTGATGCAGGTGAGCTTGACCTGGCTTCCTGGGATCAGTTTGTGGCTGATTATGAAAACCCGACCGGCGAAGTGAATGTGGCGCTGGTGGGTAAATATGTTGACCTGCCGGATGCCTATAAATCGTTGGATGAGGCGCTACAACACGCAGCAGCTCATACCAAAACTCAGGTCAATACCCATTTTATTGATGCCGAAAAAATCGAACAGCAGGGTTTGGGCCTGCTCGATGGCATGGATGCGATCCTGGTGCCTGGCGGTTTTGGTAATCGGGGTACCGAAGGCAAAATTAGCGCCATTCGTCACGCCCGCGAACAGCAAATTCCTTTCCTCGGCATTTGTCTGGGCATGCAATTGGCGGTGGTAGAACATGCTCGTAACGTGGCTGGATTGGCTGCGGCTCACAGTACCGAGTTTGATGTCGACACCCCAGACCCGGTAATTGCCATGATTACCGAGTGGACTAACCTGGATGGTCAGCGCGAGCATCGCGATGAGAAGGTTGATTTAGGCGGCACTATGCGCCTGGGTGGACAGCGCTGTCGTTTAGAGGCTGATTCCAAAGCGCTCGAAATTTATGGCAGTGAAGAAATCATCGAGCGTCATCGTCATCGCTATGAATTCAACCCCAAATACATTGAGCAACTCGAAACCAGTGGTCTGAAATTCACCGGTCGATCAGTACTCGATTCACTGGTGGAAACAGTCGAACTGCCGGATCATCCCTGGTTTCTAGGTTGCCAATACCACCCGGAATTTACCTCTAATCCCCGGGATGGCCATCCGCTGTTTACCAGCTTTGTCACAGCTGCCCGTGACTGTAAAGCTGGTGATGCGGTTGGCGTAAATAGTACCGAGACTACTGATGGAACCGATCGTTAATGAAAATAGCTGATTTCGAAGTTGGTCTGGATAAACCGCTGTTTTTGATTGCAGGTCCCTGTGTTGCTGAATCACGAGAGCTGTTGATAGACACGGCTACTCAGTTGCGCGACATGGCCAATCGACTCGGACTATCACTGATTTTTAAAGCTTCTTTTGACAAGGCTAATCGTAGTTCGAGCCAGTCATATCGTGGCCCAGGTATCGATAAGGGCTTGGCCTGGCTCAAGGAAGTACGCGAAGTCACCGGCCTGCCAATCCTGACCGATGTGCACACCCCCGAGCAGGTAGAGGTGGTTGCTGAAGCGGTTGATATGCTGCAAACCCCGGCATTTTTATGTCGCCAGACCGACCTGATAGATGCGGTTGCCCAATGCGGCAAGCCAGTCAATATCAAAAAAGGCCAGTTTCTGGCCCCAGGAGATATGCAGCAGGTAGTCAATAAAGCGCTTAGTGCGGGTGGCGAAGGTCGAATTTCGGTCTGTGAGCGCGGTGTTTCATTTGGCTATAACAACCTGGTTGTCGATATGCGCGGTTTAGCCATCATGCGCGAAACCGGTTGTCCCGTCGTGTTTGATGCCACCCACGCGGTGCAATTACCCGGTGGTCAGGGTGATAAATCCGGTGGTCAACGTGAGCATGTACCTGTGTTGGCCCGTGCTGCGGTTGCCGCCGGAGTCAGTGGCCTGTTTATGGAAACCCATCCTAACCCTGCCAAGGCGCTCAGCGATGGTCCCAATGCCTGGCCACTAGGACAGATGGAGCCGCTGCTCGAGACATTGTTAGAGCTGGATCGGGTCGTCAAAGCCCGACCATTTGCCGAACTGGCCATTACTGAATAAATCACGCTGCTACCTGGTTCTGCCTGTCGCCGAGAGGTGATCCGGCTGAGACGGTACCCCTGGCAGCCGAATAGAGCTAACATTGGCTTTAATGTTGGTTCGTAACCAATTGTTTTAACAGGTATAAAATGTCAAAAATCACTAACATTCTAGCTCGGGAAATCATGGATTCCCGGGGTTTTCCTACCGTAGAAGCTGAAGTCACTCTGAGTTCAGGTCAGGTAGGTCGTGCTGCTGTGCCTTCTGGCGCTTCTACCGGTTCTCGGGAAGCGATTGAGCTGCGCGATGGTGACCAAAGCCGTTACCTGGGCAAAGGTGTGTTGACCGCAGTTGCCAATATTAATGACAAGATCGCACCGAAATTGATGGGCATGGATGGTGCCGATCAAGCGGCGATTGACCAGGCCATGATCGACCTTGATGGCACCGAAAATAAAGCCAACCTGGGTGCCAATGCGCTGTTAGCGGTCTCTCTGGCGGTGGTTAAAGCTGCCGCGGCAGAGGCTAAAGAGCCGCTTTATCAGACCATTAACCGACTCGCCGGTAGTCCGGCAATGAGCCTGCCGGTGCCGATGATGAATATCATCAATGGGGGTGCTCACGCTGATAACAGTGTTGATCTGCAGGAATTTATGGTGGTGCCAGCGGGTGCCAAAAATTTCTCTGAAGCGCTGCGTTGCGGTGCTGAAATTTTCCATGCTCTAAAGCAGGTATTACGACAGCGCAATCTCAATACCGCAGTCGGTGATGAAGGTGGTTTTGCGCCGGATCTCTCCTCCAATGTTGAAGCCATCGAGGTGATTCTGGAAAGTATTGAAAAAGCTGGCTATCGTGCTGGTGAAGATGTGCTGCTAGCGCTGGACGTAGCCAGTAGCGAATTTTATAAAGATGGCGAGTATCAGCTGGTGGCTGAAAACCGCAGCCTGGATGCGGATGGTTTTGTTGACCTGTTAGCCGGCTGGGCCGAGCAGTACCCGATCGTCTCAATTGAAGATGGCATGGACGAGAGCGACTGGGATGGCTGGTCAGCGCTGACCGCTAAATTAGGTGACCGAGTTCAATTGGTCGGTGATGATCTGTTTGTCACCAACACCGCTATTTTGAAACGTGGCATTGACTCTAATGTGGCTAACTCAATTCTGATTAAGGTTAATCAGATTGGCACTCTGACTGAAACCCTGGCGGCAATCTCCATGGCTCAGCAAGCTGGCTATACGGTGGTGGTTTCTCACCGTTCTGGTGAAACCGAAGACACCACCATTGCCGATATTGCGGTAGCAACCGGCGCTGGCCAGATTAAAACCGGTTCCCTGTCCCGGTCTGACCGAATCGCCAAATACAACCAGCTACTGCGGATCGAAGAGCAGCTCGGTGACCAGGCTCATTATCCTGGCCATCAAGTCTTTAAACGGTTTACCGGGTAACGAGTGCTCTAATGCAGCGGCTCCAATTTATTCTGGTTTTGCTGCTGGTATCGCTGCAGTATCAGCTCTGGTTGGGCGAGAATAATCGTTTTGATAGTAACCGTATGCAGCGTGATCTGATGGGTCAGCAGGAACAGTTAGCCGAACTCGAGGCGCGCAATGACCGGCTCTGGGCCGAGGTTACGGATCTGCGCGACGGTACCGATGCCTATGAGGCGATAGCCCGTACTGAGCTTGGCTATATCGGTAAAGACGAAATTTTTTTCCGTGTCATCGAGTAGTTCTCTGCCCACAGATGCAGAAATCTGGGCAGTGATTCCAGCGGCGGGATCCGGCAGTCGGATGGCCGCTGGGCAGCCCAAGCAATATCTGTTGCTGGACGGTAAACCGCTGCTCTATCGAACCTTGCAACGCCTTGCTTGCCATTCAGCGATTGTCGGCATGGTGGTCGCGCTAGACCAACACGATTCTGCTTTTAAAGCTCTGGAGTTAGCTGGTATTGAAGCGCAGCTGAAGTATCCGCTGCTGACTGTCTCCGGGGGCGCTACTCGTAGCGAATCTGTGGCTAATGCTGCAGCGGCTTTAGTTGCCATCAGCGCCGAAAATAGTTCGGATATGAAACAGCAAGCCAGGCAATCTATAGAGCAGCCTTGGGTGATGGTGCACGATGCGGCTCGTCCCTGTGTGCGCCACAGTGATCTGGATCAGCTAATAGAACAGGTTGATGACCAGGGCGGACTGTTGAGTCTTGAAGTGACCGATACCCTGTGGCAGCAGGATGAACAGGGTCGGTGTCAGCACAGCTTGCCCCGAGAGCAGCTACGACGGGCATTAACACCGCAGCTATTTCCACTGCGGGCGCTTGTTGATGCGCTGGCCATGTGTCATCAACAGAATTTTTTACCCACCGACGAGGCGCAGGCAATGGTCTATGCAGGTTATCGGCCAAAGTTGGTCTCTGGTGCGGCTGATAACATCAAGGTGACCCGACCCGGTGACCTGGAATTGGCAAGCCAGTATTTACGTCAACAAAATAAAAATGAGGCCAGCTAATGATTCGTATCGGCCAGGGCTATGACTTGCACCGGCTAGCTGTCGGGGAAAGCCTGATATTGGGCGGGGTGACTCTGGAATCTGACCTGGGTACCGTCGCCCACTCCGACGGTGATGTGTTGTTGCATGCTATCTGTGATGCTCTGCTCGGTGCAGCGGCACTGGGTGATATCGGCCGTCATTTTCCGGATAGTGATCCGGCGTTTCGTGGTATCTCTAGCCGTCATCTGTTACGAGAAGTGGTTGGACTCGTGTCGACAACGGGTTTTAGTATTAATAATATCGATGCCACTATCGTCGCAGAAGCGCCAAAGTTAGCGCCCCACGTCGATGCCATGTGCAAGTTAATTGCCGCAGATTGCGACATAGAAATTAGTGGGGTCAACATTAAGGCGACCACCCAGGAGCAGGTAGGTGCCGAAGGGCGGTGTGAAGCCATTTCTGCGCAGGCAGTGGTGTTGCTGGAAACACGAGGATAACGATGTGAAATTTGGTTATCGGCTAATGGGTTTCATCGGGTTATTGCTGGCCTCACAGGTCACCATGGCAATGTCTGCGGTGGTGCTGCAGTATCACCGAATCGGTGAAACAGGTGCAGCCATTACCCGTACTAGCCTGGCTAATTTTCAGGCCCATCTGGATCTGATCGAACGGTTTGGACTGCCGGTATTACCCCTGCCAGGGCTATTGAAAAATATATGCGCTGAAAATAGCGGCGAGATGCCCGAGTCAGGTATCGCTATTACCTTTGACGATGCCCATATTTCGGTTTATGAGCAGGCCTGGCCTGCACTAAAAGCGCGCGGTTGGCCGTTTACGGTGTTTGTGAATACTGCAGCGGTTGATGGCGAGTACGCCAGCGTGATGGATTGGCATCAGTTACAGCAGCTGGTTGATGCCGGCGTCATCATCGGCAATCATTCCGTTGATCATCGCCACCTGAGTCGCCAACCCGAGGGGTTGAACCAACTGCAGTGGCGTAACTGGACATTGACGCAAATCACCACTGCTCAGCAGCGGATTGATCCGCAGTTGGGAACCCAGCCTAAAATATTTGCCTACCCATACGGGGAGTACGATCAAGAGAGTGTTGATCAACTTAAGCAGCTGGGTTACAGCGCTTTTGGCCAGCAGTCCGGGGCTATTGGCTGTCATAGCAACCTTCAGGCTTTACCCCGGTTTCCGGTATCCGGCGTTTACGCAAATCCTGAATCGGTAGAATTGAAATTGCTTACCTTGCCGTTTCCACTGGATGGTAGCTGGATTAATCCAGTGCGGGCTGCGGGTGATCGTCGTCCCCAGTTAGAGCTGAAATTTCATGCCGAAGGGCACCGTTTTGATCCTGCTTCGATAAGCTGTTTCGCCACCGGACAGGGGGCCATTGAAACCTCCTGGGATCAACAGCAGGGGGTGCTCTCTACTCAGGCCGCAGAGGATTTACCGGTGGGGCGATCGCGTTATAACTGTACGGTTCGCAACCGCCTGCAGCAGCGATATCACTGGTTTTCTCAGCCCTGGTTCATTCCCGATGATCAGGGACAGTGGCCTGCTGAGCGTTAGTGTTTCTGCTGTAGGGTCTGGCTATAAACGAGCCCTTTGACCATCAGGTGATCCTTGAATCCGCCGATTTTAAATTCAACGCCATAGAGTTTGGTAACTGGTATCAGGGAGCTGCCATCGTCGCCGTTTTGATCTGCGGTTTCTGCAGCCTCGTCCGATTCTGAATCGCTTTTTTTCGGGTTGTCATCAAGCACATTCCGAATAATTGCTGGAAAAGAAACACGTTTTATACTGTCTTTATATTCCACACCCATACTGACTTTTATCTCGTTATCGACTTCACCCAGATCTTCATCAGAGCGGATCAAAGCGCCTGCGGCACTCAGGTCGATCATGTGAGTATGAATATTCCTTTCTTTTCCGGGCTCACCAAGAATAACCACGGCCTCAATGTCGGTTTCCACCCGTTCAGATTTTCTTACGTAAGCACTTTCGGTTCGGCTCGGGAATTCGATATGGATATGGGGGAAGGGTCTGAGTATGACCGCGCTGATGTAACTGCTAAAGGCATAAACTTTACTGGAACCCATGAATCTGGCGGTGACCAGCTGGCCTTCCCGCATCAGCAACGATTTTCCGTCGACCTGTGGCGATCTTAGAATTATGGTGGCTTTGTCGACATAACCGATGATCCGCGAAACGTAGCGGGGTGAATCAGTTTCGGTGCCTAGCTGTATCTGCATTAGCGTGCCGACTTCTAGTTCAATGTCCAATTGGGTTCTCGTTAGTTCGGGTAGTTCAGGACTGGATTACTCTCCCTGGTTCGAGATTGATTGCTTACACGACATATCAGTAGCTGGCTGTCAGGATTAGTGATTCAGTCAGTGAGTAGATAGATCGATTTGCGGGGTCCAAAAAACCACAGACTAAAATCGGTTTTGACAGGTCAGCAAGGAGAAGTAATGCATCTGTCTTTTGGACCATGCAACTGCATAAAAAAGCTTTCAACACAGCTTATTGCGGCCGGATTCGAAAACTATTTAATTTAGAGGTTTTGCGGATGTTAGAAATTGTTGGTATTTATTCGGTTTATTGGCAATAAAAATCGTTTTCTCAATCCCCATTTCAGGTTGCCTGGTCAGCATTAGAAACTGTTTAGGTCTAATCGGGTTGTGGGACTATCGCCCGTTAGCTGTTGTCAGCCGGTACCAGCCAGGCTGCCAATGCGGGCAAAAGGACTAGCGCAGCAATCATATTGACGAAAAACATGTAGGCCAGTAAAAGCCCCATGTCAGCCTGAAATTTTAGTGCCGAAAATGCCCAGGTGGCGACACCGATTGTCAGGGTGGTTGCAGTAAAAATAACCGCGGTACCAGATGACTCCAGGGCATGGTAGTAAGCTAGCTTCAGTGGCTCTCCCTGACGCAAAAATGCTTGAGTCCGGGCAAACAGGTAAATGCCATAATCAACACCAACACCGACCCCGAGGGCCACCACTGGCAGGGTGGATACTTTCAGACCGATGCCCATCATCACCATCACGCTGTCAGCCAGATAACTAACCAGGGCTAGTGGAATCAGCACGCAAAGCGTGCCGGGTAGTGACATAAAGGTGAAATAGGTCAGCAGTGCAACCGCCGGAAACAGGGCTGCTTTCATCGGCCATTGCGCAGCACGCACTGATTCATTAACCGCGGCCATCACTCCGGCAGGTCCGGAAGCAAGTTCAAAATGAAGCCCGTCACGGCCGAATTCTGCCTCATAAGCTTTCACTGCATCGGTCGCTCTTAGCAATGTATCGGCGCGGTGGTCAGCCAGCAAAATTCGCACTGGAATTGCATCGCAATGGTCGTTAAATAATTTGGTATTCAGTTCTAGTCCGCGCAGGGATGATGCCAGACCAGTGGCATAGCGAGGCAGAGAATAAAACTTGGGATGGCCCTCGCTGTTACCCACCGTGCGCTGTTTCATCACGTTGGTCAGTGACCGCACCACCTGCACACCGGGCACGTTACCCATGCGCCAGACAAACTCGTCGACCCGGTCCATGGTGTCCCGATCAACACAGCCGTCGGCGTTCATGGTCGCTATCACCGTGAGTTCATCCAGGCCAAAAAAGAAATTACTGACAATGGCCTGAATATCCTGGTTATAGCGAGCATCTGGCCAGAACTCCGGCGCACCGGCCTGGTTGTCGCCAATGGTTAAGTCTGCGCCTTTCCACCAGCCGGCAACCAGTAATACCAGCGCAACCAGCAGCACTGCTGAGCCGCGACGCCGATCCGCAAAACTGGCCAGAAAACGAAACAGAGGTCGCTCCCGTTGTTGTTGCTGCTGGCGGATTTTGACCAGGGTGGTTTCGGGCATAGTGGCCCAGGACAGCAGACCTGGCAGCATGAATTTATTGGTAATTAGCATCACGGTGGCACCAATGCTGGCGGTGATGCCCAATTCAAACAGAATCGGAATATCCACCAGCATGATCACCCAAAACCGACTGCTAATGTCAGCAGAGCAGTAGAGCCGGGAATAAACAGCTTGGTGAATGCTTCTCGAGCGGCCTGTTGATTGCTGTTGCCGGCCACCAGTTCCAGTTTCCAGGCGTTGGTCATCTGTACTGCATGACTAATTCCAATCGACAGAATCAGGAACACCACCAGTATCGACATGGGATCGATGCCGTAGCCAAGCAGCTGCACCAGCCCCAATTGCCAGATTACCGCTGTGGTCGACACCAGCAGTACCAGCACGGTGATCTGTAGTGACCGCGAATAGAAATAAAGCAGAACCGCAGTGATGACCAGGGCAAGTAGAAAGAACTGCACCACCCCGAGGGCGGCATCGATGATGTTGTCGATCAGCTTGGCAAAACCGATGATATGTACATCGATGTTGTCGGATTCGTAACGCGCGCGCATCTGATCAAGCTTGTTAGCAACTTCGGTGTAATCGAGTCGCTCACCGGTGATCGGATTCCATTCCACCAGTTCCGCTCGGACCAGTGCGCCTTTAAAGTCTGGCGTTACCAGGCGGCCCACGTAGGAAGACTGCACCAGGTTACGCTCCACCTCGCGAATGTTTTCCATGGTGGCGGTAAATTCCGGCTTCACGATACGGTAGCCGATAAAGCCCTCTTCATTGACCGCAACGAAATTAACCTGGGGCGTAAATAGCGACTTGCTCGACGAGCGATCGACCCCGGTGGTGAGCAGCAGATCCTGGGTGGCGTTATCGAGGCGGTTGAAAAAATCGATGTTGAAGATATCGCCAGTTTTCTGAATCAGCGCGACTATGATGGTATTAGCGCCACCGAATACCGGCCCGTATTCGTCATAGATCTGTACATAATCATGATGGACCGGAATCGACTTATCGAAGCCGGGGCTCATGCGCAGGAAACTGGCGTGATAACCCAGTACCAGGGTAATCACGATAAATAGAAGTAGCAGGGCAACCCGATGGCGAATCTGCCAGCGCGCCAGGGCTGCTGAAAGCCGGGTCATGCGGTTGACTGGCCTCAGGTCGTGGTTCTTGTTGATTGGCGAATCTATATTTGTTTTTCTATCTGATTCTGAATGCTGTTCTGGCACTAGACGACGCCCCCCAAAATGCGTCTTCAGGCCAGTTTAATTACCCGCCTGAGGTGGAGGATTGTAGTGGATTAAATCGGCTTAGGTTGCGGGCAGTTTGTGCGCAGATGGTAAACAGCGGTTTGCCTAGTTGTCATTCAAGTTGTCATTCAAGCCGTCATTCAAGCCGTCATTCAATCTGTCATTCAATCTGTCATTCAATCTGTCACAGCAGTGACCGCTTGTGGCACAGTAGCTAACTGGCGATGATTTGTTAGAAAGTGTCGATTAAGCGCATTATAAAATTTTCATGGTTACCGCTGAGTTGTTGCGACTGTTAAAGAGAAGTAGCAAATCAGTGACTGGTTTAACAAATTAAGTGACCGTAAAACCTAATAACAGGGAGAGACAAATGCAGGAATCAGAATTACTGGCGGCATTAGCCGAGGTGCAACTGGAACGGCCACCCTATTGGGATGCTCAATACCTGAAAAACGTTACCGAGCTTTCCAGGCCCGAATACACCATGATCATCGAGCGCGACGTCGATATTGTTCTGCGCGATGGCATTGTGCTCAAAGCCGATGTGTTTCGGCCGGATGCTGATGGCGAATTTCCGGGCCTGTTAGCCATGTCTGCCTACGGTAAAGATTGCCAGTCGCCAGAGATTCCTGCCCAGCCAATCAACTCCTGGGTGTTCGATCACAACGTCGAAGCCGGCGATATCGAGTTTTTTGTCAAACGTGGTTATGTCTATGTGATTCCAGATGAACGCGGCCTGGGTAAATCTGAAGGCGTCTGGAACGGCCCCATGAGCGAGCAGGAAGCCATCGACGGTTACGACATCGTCGAGTGGATCTCTGAACAGCCCTGGTGCGACACCAACGTCGGCATGATGGGCATTTCCTGGTTCGGTATGGTGCAGCGCCTGGTCGCCGCCCAGCAGCCCCCGAGCCTAAAAGCCATCTTCCCCCATGAAGCCGCCAATGACCTTTACCGGGTCGCTTATGAAGGCGGCGTGATTCAACCATTCTGGTGGGAACTGGAACGCGAAATTCCGGCGCATACCACTCAGTCAGAATCCGAGTTGATCTATTCCCCAGAGGAGTACGAAGAACGTTACGACCGCATTGCCAACAACAAAGACATCGCCCTTAATACCAACTGGCGCCGTGTGCTGGCCCGACGCGGTACCGCGTTTTTCGATCAGCTCATGCATCCCGAATATGGCCCCTTCTGGGAACGTCGTTCCGCCAAAGCGGTCACCCATAAAATCAAAATACCAATCTATGTCGCTGGCACCTGGATTCCGTTATTCAGGCCCTTCATCCAGGCGGTTTGGGATGACATGAACAACCCCGAGCTGGATGTGCCGAAAAAAGCCACCATCTTTGATCACCATAACGGCACCCAGCTGCCCGGACCACCCGAGCTAAAATACGAAGCCCTGCGCTGGTATG
>JAESTY010000144.1 GCA_016763355.1 Immundisolibacteraceae bacterium | reverse complement strand
TTAGGAAACAACACCATGCGTGATGGAGCCCCTGGCACGATTCATCTGAAGAATTATCAGCCGTTTGCGTTTGCTATTGATTCGATTGTTTTAGATGTCGAGTTATCACCCCAGCAAACTCGGGTGAAATCCACCCTGCAGATCAAGCGTAAAGCTGGGGCGGCGGCCAATGCAGCACTAAGGCTCGACGGTAAGCAGATGAAGCTGGCGCGAGTGGCGGTGGACCGGTTTGATCTGCGTCGCAGTGAATATGAATTGAATGATGAGGCGCTGATTCTGTCGAACTTGCCGGATCAGTGCACCCTGGAAATTGAAACCCTGATCGACCCAGAGGCCAACACGGCGCTGGAAGGACTGTACCTTTCCAGCGGCATGTTCTGTACCCAATGCGAGGCTCACGGGTTTCGCAAAATCACCTATTACCCGGATCGCCCGGATGTGTTGTCGCGCTTCACCACCACCGTGCGAGCCAATAAAGCCGATTACCCAATTCTGCTGGCCAACGGCAATCTGGATGCCAGTGGTGATGGCGAAGACGGCCAGCACTGGGCTCGTTGGATTGATCCCCACCCCAAGCCTGCTTATCTGTTTGCCATGGTTGCCGGTGATTTGACCCGAATATCGGATAGCTTCACCACCATGAATGGTCGGAAGGTGACGCTAGAGATTTTTGTCGAACACGAAAATCACGACAAATGTGGCCACGCCATGAGTTCTCTACAAAAAGCCATGGCCTGGGACGAGCAAACCTATGGCCGTGAATACGACCTGGATATCTACATGATCGTTGCGGTGGGTCATTTCAATATGGGTGCCATGGAGAATAAAGGCTTGAATGTCTTTAATTCCAAATATGTGCTCGCCAGTCCAGAAACCGCCACCGATATGGATTTTGAGGGCATCGAAAGCGTGATTGCCCACGAATACTTTCATAACTGGAGCGGCAATCGGGTCACCTGCCGGGACTGGTTTCAGCTCAGTCTTAAAGAAGGCTTCACCGTGTTTCGTGACCAGCAATTCTCGGCAGATATGGGTAGTGCTACGGTTAAACGGATTGATGACGTGCGCATTATTCGTAGTCATCAATTTGTCGAAGATAGTGGCCCCATGGCCCACCCGGTGCAGCCGGCCTCTTATATAGAGATCAATAACTTCTACACGGTCACCGTCTATAACAAGGGTGCAGAAGTGGTGCGCATGTTGCACACCCTGCTGGGGGTAGTGAAGTTTCGACAGGCCACCGATCTTTATTTTGCCCGCCATGATGGCCAGGCAGCCACGGTGGAAGATTTCGTCTGCTGTATGGAAGAGGTCAGCGGGCGTGATCTGAGTCAGTTTCGGCGCTGGTACCACCAGGCCGGCACACCGCAACTAGATGTGGTCACCGACTACGATGCCGAGGCCGATGTTTTTACCCTACTGGTGAAACAGAGCTGCGAGCCTACACCCGGCGCGGATCAGCAGCAGAAACTGCCGTTTCATATCCCGCTCACGTTGGGATTGGTTGGTGCCGATGGTCAATCACTACCTCTGCAGCTGCTTGATGAAGACCAGCCCCAGGGCAGCGAACGCATTTTCGAACTCACCGAGCCAGTACATTCGTTTAAATTCAAAAACCTTGGCGGCAAGCCGGTGCCATCCCTGTTGCGGCGTTTTTCTGCGCCGGTCAAAGTCGATTTGAGCCTGACCGAAGGCGAGCTGACTTTTCTGCTAGCCAAAGACAATGATCTGTTTAACCGTTGGGAAGCTGGCCAGCAGTTAGCTGCTCAGGTAATACAGCAGCAGATTGACCGCGATCAGGGTGATTCACTGGCGGTCAGTAGCGGTGTGATTGATGCCTTTGGTGCGGTACTGGCGGAAGCGGACCTGGATCCAGCCATGGTGGCGCAAATTCTACAGCTGCCAGGCGAGGCCACCCTGGCCGAGCAGCAGAAAACCATTGATCCCGAACAGATTTACCAGGCACGAAACAAAGTGCGCCAGGCGCTGGCCGATAACCATCGGCCAGCATTTTTGGCCCGTTACCGAGAATTGCAAAACGATCAGCCCTATCAGTTTGATGCCGACCAAAACGCCGCGCGAGCCCTTATAACTAGCTGCCTGAGTTACCTGATGACCCAAGCTCAGTCCGGTGGGGCAATAGACCCAGAAGTGGTTGAACTCTGCATGGCCCAGTTTAGGAACAGCAACAATATGACCGACAGCCTGGCCGCGCTGGCAGCGTTACAGCATTGTGACGTTCCCGAACGCGAAGCTGCGCTCGGAGAGTTCTATCAGCGCTGGCAGGCTGATCCGCTGGTGATTGATAAGTGGTTTGGTCTGCAGGCCCAGTCATCCCTGTCGGGTGCTTTGGGTCGAGTGACCCAGCTGCTAGATCATGCTGATTTTAGCCTGACCAATCCGAATCGGGTTCGGGCGCTGATAGGCGCTTTTATCAGTGGCAACCTGCGTCAGTTCCATACGGCCGATGGGGCCGGGTATGAATTTCTTACTGATCAGGTGTTGGCGCTGGATTCGTTGAATCCGCAAGTGGCGGCGCGGATGGTGAACCCGTTAGGGCGCTGGCGGCGGTATGAAGTCGGTAGGCGTGACCTGATGCAGGCGCAGTTGCAGCGGATTGTGGGGCATGAGGGGCTATCTAAGGATGTGTTTGAGATTGTTAGTAAGTCATTGGGGTAGGGGGGTTGCTTAGCTAAATGATGGTTTAAAGGGTCTTGGGAGTTTGTTGTCGTAATAGGTTGAGAAAGCCTTGGAAGGCTATATTTACGTGAAAAACGTTCATTTCTTTTGCTCGCCCTAAAGCACCAAAGGCATAAGTCTCATGGGATAGGGCCAAAAGACGCCCGCATATTCGACTAAAAACAGAACCAAAGAAAAGGGCACCCCAATATCGCTCTCATCCCAGAAATTCGGCTGTTTTTCGGGTTTGAACGAACTCGCTACGCTCAGACAGCGCGCTGCACTGATCCGAAAAAAAGCCACCTTTCTGGGCGCTATTAAGGGGTTATAAAACGAGTGTTCGTAACAGCTCTGAATGGTATTTAAAAATTTAGATCACTACTCAACACCCATAGGTAGGCGAAATCGAATGGGAACCTCTCAGCAAAGACCTGGATCGCAGTTTCCGGCTAGTTCATCGTTGCTCACATCCGCCTATCGCCTTCATGATTTTTTGCGTTCGGGGGGTTAATGCGGGTTGAGCCATTGAGTCTTTTGCTAGCGCTGAGCCGGTCATAGAAAGTCCAACTGAAAGAAATTCGTCTGCCGAAAAATCAGGTAGTGACTGCTTTACACAGTCAACGACGGAAGTCAGCCTTGCACTCGCAGTGGGGCGGTGTATGCCCATATCAAATCCGCATTTGACCATTAAGGTGCCCGCAGTCTCTGAAATCCATATCGGCGATCCCCCGACTGTTTTCATGCAGGAGACCACCGCACCGACCTGCTGCTCAGAAATATCTTTCTGCTTAGCTGCCAGCATTTGCTTAATGCCGCTGAACTGTTCCTTGTCTGCCAGTTCAAGCCAGCCTTTAACTTCCATGC
>JAESTY010000143.1 GCA_016763355.1 Immundisolibacteraceae bacterium | reverse complement strand
TAGGTATCGGTCCTGCAGACCGTCTTTGGGGGGTGGCCAGAAAATGATCTGCCCAACCATTAAATTTATGCAGCGTCGCCACTGGGTAGCGAAGCCGTAACTGCCGTCACCTTCGAGGGTCTCCTTGCCGATTTTCAGGGTGAGTTTTTTATAAGCAAACCCCAGCTCGGCGAACTGGTATTTGGCATGATTACCGGCAGCGCCCTGGTCGTAATCGGCCTGATCGGCTAGTTCTAACCGGTAGATCAGTTTGAAGTTCTTGCTCAAAGGTTCGCTGCCATCGAAACTCATGCCTATGGTGCGGGTGGCTGTGGCGAGTCGAATTGCTAAGCCATCATCAAACCCAGGCCAGTAGCTGTAGGCGCTGGGCTTGCCGGAATCGAAACCGCTATGGGCAAGATTAAGCAGGTGATAATCCATGCCTGAATTTCCGGCGCGGTTGTGGTCGCTAAAAATACGGTGGGCTTTGGCTAAATAGGCATAGGTGATCTCAGTTTCAGCCACTTCCTGTTAGGTGAACAGTTACAAGCTAACCACAACGGCACTTCAACCCATCACCTGAACCTTGGTCGGTAAGGTCAATGTTTAACAGTCACCGCCAGCTGTCTTCGGCTGCTGCACTGTTGTCGACCTGATCGCCGACACGGGCCTGGGGAAACCGCAACACGAACTGACTACCCTGGCCCTGTTTACTGGTAATCAGCAACCTGGCGCCGTGCAGCGTAGCGATATGTTTAACAATCGCTAAACCCAGCCCGGTGCCGCCGGTGGCTCGAGAACGATCTGCATCAACCCGATAAAAACGCTCGGTGAGGCGACTAATGTGCTAGGCGGGGATGCCTTCGCCGTTATCCGCAACACTCAAACAGCCGCGACCCTGATCGTCGATATCCCAGCAGAGGGTGATTTGGCTGCCAGGCGGGGTGTGCTGAACTGCGTTATAGACCAGGTTGGAGACCGCGCTATGCAGCTCTTTTTCGGCACCACGCAGGCGACTCTCTGATGCGATGGTGACCACTAATTTATGATCGCCAGTGAGTCTATCTGCGGCTAGCTTTACCTCATTAAGCAGACCTGCCACATCAATCTGCGCTTCTGCTGCTAGCTGCTGCTGACCATCAAGCGCTGCCAGTGCCAGCATGTCGGCGATGATGCCCTGCATTCTGACCGCCTGCTGACTCATCTGTTCTATGGGCTGTTGCAGGTTAGCTGGCAGTCCGTCTGGCAGCGCCGACAACGCCTCCAGGTAACCACTAATCACGGTCAGCGGCGTTCGCAGCTCGTGGGAGGCGTTGGCAACAAAATCTCGGCGCACCTGCTCTAGCTGGCGCAGCTGGGTAATGTCGCGCACCACCAGCAGGTCTCGCATACCACCGTCGTTAACTTTAAGCAGTTCCAGCGCGATCCGGCTCTGGCGTGGCGATGACATTTGGGTGGTGGCTGATAACCCGGCATCGTCGAACAGCTGGACAAATTGGGGGCTGCGCACCACGTTAATAATCCGTTGACCAATATCCCGTGACTCCAACCCCATTAACCGACCGGCGGTGGCGTTGAACCACTCAATTTTGCCGTCACGATCTAATGAAATAACCCCATCTGGCAGGGAGGCGCTGGACTGCTCGAAACGCCGAATGCGCTCTTTGAGTAGCCGCCGGCGCTGCTCGGCATCACGACGCTGTCGATAGATGTAGTCATAGATAACCGCTGATAAGCCACAGGGTTCCGGGGCATCGCTATCGTCCGGATGATTCAACAACCTGGTTAAACGACGAAACTGCCATAGCTGCCAACCGGCATATAGCAGCATCGGAATAAGACCTGGCAACCAACCCAGGGCTTCTAGTCCCATCGACACCAGGGCGATTGCCAGCAGCAGGTAAAGCTCGGTGCGCCAACGTTGTTCAAACAAGGTGGCTACTCATTTTCTGGTTGAAAAGCGGTAACCGGCGCCACGGACGGTCTGCACTAACTTATCGTAACCATGTGGGCTGAGGACTTCTCGCAGTCGACGGATATGCACATCCACAGTACGTTCCTCGATGTAGGTGTTCTGGCCCCAGACATGATCAATCAATTCGCTGCGGCTATATACCCGCTCACGATGGCTGAGAAAAAACTGCAGCAGGTTGTATTCGGTAGGCCCCATGGTCAAGTCGTTATCAGCCACCGTGACCCGATGACTGAGCGGGTCAAGCCGCAACTCACCAACCACAAAATTTTCACTGGTGGGCTGAGTTGAGGTGCGGCGCAGCAATGCTTTGATGCGACTGAGTAGTTCGGCATTTGAAAACGGTTTGCTGATGTAGTCATCGGCGCCGGCATCAAGTCCCGCAACCAGGTCATGGTCAGCGCTGCGAGCGGTGAGCATGATGATCGGCAGATCCCGGGTTGCCGGCTGACCACGCAGCCGCTGAGAAAACTGTTTACCGTTCTCGCCGGGCATCATCCAGTCCAGCAGCATCAGGTCGGGCAGTTTTTCGGCAATCGCTCTGTCTGCGCTGGCCGCACTGGCAGCCACGGCCGTGTTGTAGCCGGCATTCTCCAGGGTGAAAACCAGCATGTCACGGATCGCCGGCTCATCATCAACAATCAATAGGTAAGCAGTCATAGCCGCTTATTGTGACATCCGCATATTTCAACTTGATGACAGCCCACTGGATAACAACAGGGCCAAACAGGAGCCAAACTCGTTTTTGCCGCGTTGATTAAACCAGATGTTGCTGCAAAAACTGCACTGAACGCTGCCAGGCAACTGCGGCCGAGTCGGCATCATAGGAACCGCGTTGATCACAGTTAAAACCGTGATCTGCTGGGTAGATATAAACCGCGGTGTTATCCAACTTAGCAACCGCACCCTGAACATCGGCGACCACGGTGAGGGGAATATGCTGGTCACGCTCGCCAAAGTGAAAAATAATCGGGCAGCTGATTTGACTGGCCTGATCGAGGCATTCACCGATACCACCACCGTAATAGGCAACCGCCGCATCAACCTTTAACTGGGCTGCGGTTAAATAGGTATAAAGCCCACCCATACAAAAACCGACCACGCCGATTTTACGGCAGCCGCGCTGACGCAGAAACTCAATGGCACCGGCCAGGTCGGTCATCGCGCCGGTTGGGTCAAGACCCTGCTTGAGGCCAAATCCGGTGCCTATGTCGGCTTCCTCATAACCCAGCTCGACCCCCGGTTGCTGGCGGTGAAACAGATCCGGTGCCAGCGCAGTAAAACCCTCGCTGGCAAATCGATCGCAAACATCGCGGATATGGCTGTTGACCCCAAATATTTCCTGAATCACCACCAGGCCTATCGGGTTAGCCGCATCTGCTGCACCGTCCGCGCAGTAACCGCCATATTGGCCATCAGCGCTAGTAATCGTCACCTGCTCAACATTTGCCATGATCTGCACCTCTTCAGGAAAATTCAGGAAAAAAACCACCCAATTGGCTGCTACTCAGCCAAACACAACCTGGTCACCGGCAAACACCGGGCCATCGACACAGACCCGTTTCATCGCCCGCTGGTTCTGACCCGCATCATCGGGTTGGTCAATTGCCACCACGCAGCCGGCGCAGCCACCGACCGCACAGGCCATATATTCTTCTAATGACAATTGACTCGGTAGCTGATGTTTTTTGGCTAACGCCTGTACCGCTCGCAACATCGGCTCTGGGCCACAAGCCAGAATCTCAACATCGGCTAATGCGGTTGGATTCAGATTCGACAACCACTCATCAGCCAGGTCGGTAATAAAGCCGTCGAAACAACCGGGAAAACCCTGATTAGAGGCCAGTCTGGCCGGCACACCCCAGTCATCGAGCAGGCCCATGGTGGCGATGGTCGAATCGGGCATGCCGTCGATCATGATGGTTGAAGGCTGGGGCCGAAATGGAAATGGCACCTCAGAGGCCAACAACACGACCGGCTGATAATGACGCTGACTGCGCAGGCTGTCGGCCATAAATAGCATCGGTGGCATGCCTACGCCACCACCCAGCAGGAGCGGTCTTGGCCGGTCAAGGTTGGCGACAAAACCATTGCCAACTGGCCCGAGCACGCTGAGCTGATCACCAACACCAAGCCTGGTCAGTGCGGCCGTACCGCCACCGAGTTGTTTATATAACAGTTCAATCCAACCGCGCTGACGATCGACTCGCATGATCGATAATGGCCGCCGTAATCGCAACGCTTCACCGGTATCCAGATGAACAAACTGACCGGGTTGGGCCTGACTGGCAACCCGTGGCGATGCTAGCCGCATCAAAAACTGATCGCCAGCAAAGGCTTGCTGATCGAGCAGTTCGGCCTGTTCCAGTAGCAAACTGCCACGATGGTCTGCACTAATGGCCATGGGTCC
>JAESTY010000142.1 GCA_016763355.1 Immundisolibacteraceae bacterium | reverse complement strand
GGTTACTCCTCGACTGGTTCTGGACTGGTTCTGGACTGGCTCTGGACCGGCTCTGAAATAATCCCACCAGTGGTTCTTTATAAAGACCAGCAACCGCCTCGAAATGCGCAGGGTATTCAAATTATCGAGCGCGCATATAACGCCCAATCAAAGCCGAACGATCGTTTAGCTAGCGTCAATCCGACCAAAACAGTTAGCATAGGCAAATAATCGCAAACCTGGCTCGGCTAACCCGGTGTTCGTCAACAACCTGGCTAGCGGATAACAGCAAGCGTAAACCAGTGCAGCACTACTCAGACGCGCTCAGCAGGTGTCGATCCGGACAAGTGAAGCGTGATCATTCGAAATTTAGGTGGGAGAAAACCGCATGTCATCCTGGCACCGTATCTGTTTAGCCATTGGTTTGCTAACCGCAGTCAGTCACGCCACCGCGCTCACCGGGGTGACTGAGGCACTGAAAACCAATAACCATTTTGGCAAACCAGCGACCGTTGACGGCCCCCGACTGCAGGCTGCTGATAGCGAACCCGGTAACTGGATGGCAGTCGGTCGAACTTATAGCGAACAGCGCCATAGCCCACTGACCAAAATTAACGCCGGGAATATTGACCAGCTCCAGCTGGCCTGGCATTTGGATCTGAATACCCACCGTGGTCTTGAAGCAACACCGATCATGATCGACGGCGTTATTTACGTCAGCGGTACCTGGAGTGTGGTCTATGCCATTGATGCCCGCAGCGGTAAACAGCTCTGGCGTTACGATCCACAGGTCGACCGAGCCTGGGGAATCAACGCCTGTTGCGACGTGGTTAATCGCGGCGTGGCTGCCTGGCAGGGAAAAATCTACGTTGGCACCATCGACGGTCGCCTGGTGGCTATTGATGCCAAGAGCGGCGAAAAGGTCTGGGAAACCCTGACCATCGATAAAACTCAGCCCTACTCAATCACCGGCGCGCCACGCATTGCTAAAGGCAAAGTCGTGATCGGTAATGGCGGTGCAGAATATGGTGTGCGGGGTTATGTCACCGCCTATGATGCCAATAATGGCGAACAGCTCTGGCGTTTTTATACCGTCCCCGGCAACCCGGCTTCACCACCGGAATCGGCCGCAATGGAACTGGCATTGCCGACCTGGACAGGTGACACCTGGTGGAAAGTCGGTGGTGGTGGCACGGTTTGGGATTCGATGGCCTATGACCCGGAGCTGAATTTGCTCTACATCGGCGTAGGCAACGCCTCGCCCTGGAGTCGCTGGGAGCGCAGCCCCGATGGCGGCGATAACCTGTTTCTGTCATCCATCGTTGCGCTAAATCCAGACACCGGGGAATACGTCTGGCATTACCAGACCACCCCTGCAGAAACCTGGGACTACACCGCTACCCAACATATGATTCTGGCGGATATTGAGATAGATGGTGCCCAGCGCAAAGTCATTATGCAGGCGCCAAAAAATGGCTTCTTCTACGTCATTGATCGCCAGACCGGCGAATTCATTTCTGCGGAAAATTACGTGCCGGTGAACTGGGCCAGCCATGTCGACCCGGAAACCGGTCGGCCGGTGGAGACCGATGAACAATTTAGGGATGAACCCAAGATCACCCTGCCCTCACCGTTTGGTGGTCACAACTGGCAGCCGATGACCTTTCACCCTGGCACCGGACTGGTCTATATACCGGCCATCGAAATGGCTTTTACCTACGCCCGTGAAGATGATTTCGTTCACGGCAAAAATCGCTGGAACATGGCCATCGACATGGAAACCATGATTCCACCACCGGGACTTGAACCCAAATTATTGCGCCATGTGATGAAATCGATGGCCCGTGGCCACATCAGTGCCTGGAATCCAACTACCCAGCGCGAAGCCTGGCGCATCGAACACCCAGGACCCTGGAATGGTGGCCTCCTGTCTACCGCTGGCAACCTGATTTTTCAGGGCACTGCCCAGGGCACATTCAAGGCCTATAACGCGATCAATGGTGATCCTTTGTGGCAGCAGGACACCCAGTCCGGCATCGTGGCAGCGCCAATGAGTTATGAAATTGATGGCGAACAATATGTTGCTGTGATGGTGGGCTGGGGTGGCGCTCTAGGACTGGCTTCCGGCATTGCGCCCCACGAAGGCAAAAAAGTCGGTGGCCGTTTACTGGCTTATAAACTCGGTGGTCAGGATCAGCTCCCGGCAGTGCCAGAGCCCGTGGCTACACCAAAACCACCGGCCCAGACTGCGGACGAGTCGACGGTTGCCAGGGGCCATAAGCTTTACCACACTTATTGCAGCGTCTGCCACGGCATGTCGGCGGAATCTTATGTACTAGCTGATCTACGCCACATGGCTCCACAGACCCATCAAATTTTTGATGAAATCGTGCTAAATGGTGCTTACGAAGGGATGGGTATGGTTGGTTTTAGTGAATACCTCGACAACACCGATGCCGACGCGATTCATGCCTACCTGATCGCAATGTCACACGCCGAACAGGCTGAACTTGCGGAGTCACCCCTGTGGGGATCGATCAAATCATTCTTTTACGGTATCGCTGGCTCAATGGCTGCTTTTTACATTGATTTATCGAGCTAACTCGCTAATTTCTATTAATACAGCCAGTTTCTGATAACTCAAAACTTCTGCTTTCGAAAGCGCCGGCCTGTCCATCAATAGTTCAACAGGGGTGCTCTGACTTCTCTGTCACAGCACCCTTGATTAACCCCGTTTTCTGCACCAGGATTTTCAGCACCATGTTCTCTATCCAGACCAAGAATCAGCCCCATGCTCGCCCGTTGATTCCTCAGTTATTCACTGCTTTACTATTTTTAGCCCTGTCTTTTTGTAGCTTCGCAGCCGACATTGTTTTACCGACCATTGATGTCAGTGCTGATCAACAGCGTAGCCAGGCGTGGCAGTCAATCGGCAATGTCAGTCGGGTGACACGACAGCAGACCGAGCGCAGCGCCGCGCACCACCCTGCCGAGCTACTTAATGCCTTGCCTGGGGTCTGGGTCAGCCGGGGTAATGGCCAGGAGCATCTAACGGCGATTCGGTCACCGGTACTCACCGGACCCGGTGCCTGTGGCGCATTTCTGATGCTTGAGAACGGCATTCCAATTCGTCCGGCTGGGTTCTGTAATGTCAATAACCTGTTCGAACTCAATCACGAGCAGGCCGCTGAAATTGAAGTCATTCGCGGACCCGCAAGCGCCCTTTATGGGGGTAATGCCCTCCATGGTGTAATCAACCTGCATAGCCCTGCGCCGGCTGGCAATCGCCAGAGCCTTCGACTAGATAGCGGCGCCAACGATTTTTCCAGATTAAGTTATTCCGTCAGCCGCTCGAGTGACCTGGGTAATTCACGCATCGACTACAACGCCAGTCATGACAATGGCTGGCGTGACCATGCCGGTTATGAACAGCAGAAGCTTGGTCTACAGCACCAATTACAATTGGGACAGTGGCAGCTCAACGGATTGCTCACAGGCAGCTGGCTACAGCAGGAAACCGCCGGGTTTATTCTCGGCGAAAACAGTTACAAACAGGCCGGTTTACGCCGCGATAACCTTAACCCGGAAGCCTATCGCAACGCCTGGTCCGGCCGTGGTTCAGTTGAGCTGATACGCGGCTTTGGCGATGACGGCTGGTTTAGCGTTACTCCCTACTGGCGACGCTCGAAAATGGAGTTCCTGCAACATTTTTTACCCGAGAAGTCATTGGAGCAGAACGGCCAACACAGTGTTGGTGTGATGACTTCCGCCGGAAATAGCTTCGGCAATGGTCACCACTGGAACTGGACGCTGCAACTTGAATATGCCGACATCTATCTAAAAGAGGTTCAGCAGAACCCGCTCAACAGTAATTCGGCTTTTCTGGTCGCGACACGCCCGGTCGGCACCCATTATGACTATCAGGTCGACAGCTACCTGGCTGCCAGTCATATCAACCTGGAATGGCAGCTAGCCGACCAATTACAACTGGTCACCAGCGCGCGAGTTGAGTCCCTGCGCTATCGTTATGACAACCAATTTCTCGATGGTAATAGCCGCGCCGACGGTACTCCGTGTGGCTTCGGCGGTTGTAAATTCACCCGCCCTGCTGATCGTAAAGATCATTTCAGTAATCTCGGTGGTCGTGTCGGACTGCATTACACCGACGACCATAATGGCGAGTGGACGATCAGCGGTGGCTATGGGTTTCGACCACCACAGGCGACCGAGCTTTACCGGCTGCAATCTGGCCAGTTGGTGACCGACCTGGAGTCGGAAACCATCCGCAGTCTGGAACTCAGTCATGGTCGCTTGCTGGGCCCCGTGGACGCCAAGATCACCCTGTTTGCGATGAGCAAACAACATGTCATCCTCCGGGACGCTACCGGTGCCAACATCAGCGATGGTAAAACCCGCCATCATGGCCTCGAACTAGATCTACTGTGGCAGATCAATTCCAGCCAGAGTCTGCAGGTCAGCGCTACCCAGGCACTTCATCGCTATGCTTTTGATAGTGCGCTACCCGGTGGTGAAACCATCACCGATGGCAACCAGGTCGATACCGCTCCCAATCATATGGCTAGCCTGAACTGGCGCTATCAACACCCAACAGGTAGTTGGCTGACGCTGCAGGGACAATATATGGGCAGTTATGCTGTCGATGCGGCCAATGATCACCATTATGAGGGTCACCAACTACTCAACCTGCGCGCCGGTCATCACCTTGTTGGCGGAATTTCGATTCAGGCTGCCATTACTAACCTGACCGATAGCCAGTTCGCCGAACGGGCTGATTTTGCATTTGGAAATTTTCGCTATTTCCCCGGTGCTCCAAGGCAGCTACGCTTTTCGGTTAAGGCAGATTGGTAATCAGATTTTTCAAAATCGATTTCATTGACAGATATTAGTCTTTGTTTCGCTAAACAAACCCTGAAACTGGGCTGCATCCAAAAACAATACCGATTACAGACTAGTCTTCGGTAACACAAGCCAGGGTTGCATCTGGCAAGTAATCCAAAGCCGCAGTCATTTTCTCAGTGTGCCATCACTATTCGATATTCCTGGCTGTTCCGCCCTAAAGATACCACCTCTGAGGCCGAAAAATTAACAACGGATTGGTAATGAGCGGACGAGCAGCCGTCATTAACCAGGCCACCTTTTTGCCCCGACCTGGTACAGCCCATTGCAAACAAAGCGCCGCCCACTGTGAATTCCAATGATGACAGTGCTAGCCATTCCAATCGACCTGTCATTGTCAGGGATTTCCTTTTTGAGCTGCGTTCTCGTTGCGAAACCAGCGACAACGAAACCGCCCTGGAGATCACCCGTCGCTATATCCATAGCGCATCACAATCAATTTTTTCCATCCGTAAAGGCCTAAATGACAATAACCTTGATAACTCAGAAAAACTTGAAAAACTCAACGCAGAAATTAGTGATTTTGAGTCCACCTGCCGCGCGCTGTCCCACCCTGCGCTAATCGTGCTATGCGACCAACTGCAGGAGATGGTCGCCAGCGACAGTGTAGAAACGGCCAAATCAATATTGCACCTGATCGAGTTGGAACACGACCGTATTCGGCCCCGGTTACTTGAATTAGAAGAGACTATCGACTTCCAAAGAGGGGGTGAAACCACACCCGCACAAACTGAAGTCCTGGTGGTAGATGATGATCTGTTTTCCCGCGAACTTGCTACCGATCTACTTGAACAGGAAGGTTTCCTGGTTACCAGCGAAGAATCTGGAGAGGATGCTTTAAATAGCATTAAAGCCGGTGCGCCTGACCTGGTTTTACTTGATATCGATATGCCAGGTCTCGATGGGGTACAAACCTGCCGCCAGATCCGTCAGTTAGATAACGGAGAACACCTACCGATCATTATGATGACCGGCCACCAGGATGAATCGGCGGTGGAAAGGTCTTTTGCGGCCCGGGCTACCGACTTTGCCCATAAACCGCTGAACTGGCCAGTATTACTGCAGCGCCTGCGTTATATCGCACGTTCCTCACACACCCTAAATGATCTGTACCGTACCCAGAAAAGACTGGCCGAAGCCCAGCGTATTGCTCGAATTGGCCATTGGGATCATGACCTGAGTACAAACCAGCTGATGTTATCGGATCAGTTTTACGAGGTGATCGGCTACCCATTAGGCAGCTTCAACAAGTTTGACGATTTTTTAGCTACAGCGGAAGAAGGCGACCAGAACACGCTGATTGAAGCCTTCTGCAACCATCACCGCTCCCATTGCGGCGAATGCCGTATTCGCACACTGACAGGCGATTCGCGGGTTATTCGCATTAAGGGTTCCGCGGTCTATTCGGGCAATAACGAGCCTTTGTGGATGATGGGTACGGTACAGGATGTCTCCGACCAGCGCCGCGACCAGGAGATCATTCACCGGTT
>JAESTY010000141.1 GCA_016763355.1 Immundisolibacteraceae bacterium | reverse complement strand
ATCTTGGCCGGCTGTGCCAGCTGATAAAGCCAATCTCCGCGCGACCCTTTTTAACAGGGGCCTAAATCATTGGTGCCGATGGCCGGACTCGAACCGGCACGACTTACGTCACTACCCCCTCAAGATAGCGTGTCTACCAATTTCACCACATCGGCGCGACACCCGAACTTAATCGGGAATCACTGGTAAATCTTGATCTTCAGCAGGCAATTCCATGACAACCATTGACCCGGAACTATCCACAGCCAACCCGGGCAGATCATTAATTGAGTCGATCTCGGTAACCAACGCCGATTCGACCCGATCAACCACACTCTCCTGCTTGGCATTACGAGCAGAAAGCCAGCCCAGCGTTAAGCTAGTCATAAAAAACAACAGCGCCAATCCTGTCGTCATACGAGTAAAAAAAGATCCCGCGCCACGACTACCAAACAGGGTTTGAGACGCACCACTACCAAAAGCAGCACCTGCGTCGGCACCCTGGCCCTGCTGTATTAGCACAAGGCCAACCAGCAACGCTGCGGCGATCACATGAACTGACAGAACAACTGTTTCTAACATAGCCGTATCCAATTAATCCGCTGCAGCGCAGATTGCACTGAACGAATCTATATCCAAACTGGCGCCACCAATCAGGCCACCATCGACGTCTTCCAACTCAAACAGCTCAGCCGCATTTTCCGGCTTAACACTGCCACCATACAAAACTCTACTCGCTGCTCCCAACTTGCCGAGCAGACCACGAATAAACTGATGCACCTGCACAACCTGTTGCGGCTCTGCGGTTACACCGGTGCCAATCGCCCAAACAGGCTCATAAGCAACAACTGCTCGGCTCTGAACAAATTCGTCAGCGCCACCAAGCCGTTCAAAAACCGTATTTAACTGGCCCGCTATCACCTCCTCAGTGATACCGGCGTCGCGCTGCTGCGCGGTCTCACCAACACAAACAATGGGCACAAGCCCAGCCCTAAGCGTTGCGGCAACTTTCTCTGCCACCAGCGCGTCAGATTCACCAAACAATGTACGCCGTTCAGAATGACCAACAATCACGTACCGACAGCCAATATCAGCCACCATTTCAGCAGCTACTTCACCGGTAAAGGCACCTTGCACCTGTGTAGCAACATCCTGCGACCCGAGCCCGACAGATGATTTCGACAATAAATCAGCTACATCAGCCAGAAAAACAAACGGTGGACAAAGCACAATTTCTGCCTGACAACCCCCCAGTTTCTGGATCAAGCCTCCAACTAATTTGGCGGCTTCATCCCGACTACCGTGCATCTTCCAGTTACCGACTACCAGCGGCTGACGCATCTGTTATTTTCCATTTTCAGGTCAGTCAAAGCACCGCGTGCAGGGGCGGCGATATTACCGGTGCAGAGGTGGAAAATCAATCGGAATTGGTGCTTGTTGAGCCTGATATTATTCAGGTAGCTGCGAATTTAGCGACGCCTTTAGTAACAGTTGCTGCAAGCTCAGTCCCGACGTTTTCTATCATCTGACGATCTTCACCTTCCACCATCACCCTAACCACTGGTTCTGTTCCAGATGGCCTGAGTAAAATCCTGCCCCGATCACCAAGCTTCTGCTCTAGCTGCTGGCAAACCTGCTGGACAAGCTCATCATTTGCGACCTGATAGCCGGCGACGGTCTGCACATTAATCAGAATTTGCGGCATTTTGACCATTTTTTGTTTCAACTCGTGCAATGGCTTTCCGCTATCCAGCATCGCTGCGATCACCTGTAACGCGGCAACAATGCCATCGCCAGTAGTGGTTTTGTCCAGACTTATCAGATGGCCTGAACCTTCTCCACCCAGACTCCAGCCTTGCTGCTTAAGCATCTGCATTACATAACGGTCACCGACATTAGCCCGCATAAAAGGAATACCAGCCGTTTTAAACGCCCGTTCTAATCCCAGATTGGTCATCACAGTACCAACCACACCACCATTCAGACTATCGACTCGCTGACGTTCATGGCCAATCACACACAGTAGTTCATCACCATCAACCTGCTCGCCCTTTTCATCGATCATCAACAATCGATCACCATCTCCGTCCAGTGCAATGCCAATATCAGCCCGATGCAGTTTAACTGCCGCCTGCAGCGCAGCCGGAGAAGTCGAACCGACACCCGCATTAATATTCAACCCGTCAGGCTCAACACCCACCGTAAACACTTCTGCGCCCAACTCACTCAATACCGCCGGCGCGACATGATAGGTGGCCCCATGGGCACAATCGACAACAAGTCGCAGACCACGAAGATCTACTCCCTGACCCAGGGTACTTTTACAGAATTCAATATAGCGACCGGCCGCATCATTAACTCGCTCAACCTTGCCCAGCTGATCATTAGCCACAGTCTGCATCGGCTCATGAATCTGGCTCTCGATTTCGAGCTCGACCTGATCGGGGAATTTCTCACCAGCAGCAGAAAAAAACTTAATCCCATTATCGTAAAACGGATTGTGAGAGGCACTAATGACAATGCCCGCCTGGGCGTGAAAAGTCCGGGTCAAATAAGCGATGGCGGGAGTCGGCATCGGGCCTAACATCATGATATCGACCCCGGCTGCGACCAGACCGGCCTCCAGCGCCGATTCAAACATATAGCCGGATATCCGCGTATCTTTACCAATCACCACTTTACTACGGCCGCTTCGACTCAGCACCTTGCCCAATGCCCAGCCCAGCTTGAGAACAAATTCTGGATTTATCTGCGCATCACCGACCCGGCCTCGAATTCCATCGGTCCCAAAATATCGACGACTAGCCATTATTGTTTTCTCCCCAAATTTTGCTCACTAAATAGCCGCAACAACCTTCAAAGCCTGACAGGTTTCAGCCACATCGTGACAACGAATAATCTGTGCGCCACGTTCAACAGCAAGCACCGCCGCGGCAACGCTGCCATAAAGCCTCTCTGACGCGGGCACACCTAAAATTTCACCAATCATACTTTTGCGAGACAACCCGACCAACAGCGGAAACCCCAGCGTTGAAAAACGCTCAAGGTTTGCTAACAACTGTAGATTATGATTAAGGGTTTTACCAAATCCGAAACCCGGGTCCAGGATCAACCGCCGACGATCTATTCCCGCTGCCTCTGCTGCGGACACCCGAACAGCCAGAAAATCATAAATTTCCTGAACTGGATCACTGTATTGGGGATTATCCTGCATGGTTTCAGGATTTGCGTGCATATGCATTAAACAGACAGCCACGCTACTTTGACTAACAGCAGCCACAGCTCCAGGGTCGCGCAATGCATTAACATCGTTGATCATGCCAGCACCTGCGTCGATAACCGCTGCCATCACTTCGGCATGGCGAGTATCAACTGAAATTGGCACATCAACCTCAGCCACTAAGACCTCTAGCACCGGCAGAACCCGATCCAGCTCCTGCTGAATAGAGACCGGCTCCGCGCCGGGCCTGGTGGATTCGCCGCCGATATCAACGATAGCGGCACCATCGCTAATCATCGTGATACCACGCTCAATCGCTAGCGAAGTATCAAAGTGGTCACCACCATCTGAAAAAGAATCGGGGGTAACGTTTAATACCCCCATCACAACCGGCGAGCCCAGATTAAGCGGCCGACCGCCGCAGTCGATTATCATCGCAACTGCTTCACTAACTACCGTTATTAATGCAGCGGTGCAGCATCTCCGGCTTCATCAGAGTCGCTTTCTGCCTCAGAACTATTGTCCGCTGTAACTGGTGATGCAGGCGGTTCTGCTGGCGGCCGAGGTGGCTTACCTTCCATCAGATCAGCTAACTGATCTACGCCGATGGTTTCATACTTAATCAACGCAGCAGCCATCTCGTGAAGAATAGAAATTTTGTCTTCAAGAATCGCCTGGGAGCGCTGGTAATTCCTGTCCAGTAACTCCCTCATCTCAACATCGATTTTCGCTGCAGTTTCATCAGACATGTGTTTCGACTGAGTAACACTTCGACCGAGAAAAACCTCTTCTTCGTCTTCACCATAGCAGAGCGGGCCAAGCGTGTCAGATAACCCCCAGCGAGCCACCATGCTGTGAGCTAAATCAGTTGCCCGCTTAATATCATTAGACGCGCCTGTGGTGACACCCTCAGCACCAAAAATTAGCTCTTCTGCAACACGGCCACCATAAAGGCTACAGATCTGGCTTTGTAATCGTTCTTTACTATAGCTATAGCGATCTTCTTCCGGCAGAAACATGGTGATGCCCAGCGCACGGCCGTGAGGAATAATGCTGACTTTATAGACAGGGTCATGACTGGGCACCGACAAGCCAACAATGGCATGTCCAGCCTCATGATAGGCAGTAAGCTTTTTCTCTTCTTCGCTCATCACCATGGAATGTCGTTCGACACCCATCATGATTTTGTCTTTGGCCCGGTCAAAATCGCTCATTTCTACGACACGCTTATTAGCGCGTGCGGCCTATAGCGCCGCCTCATTAACTAAATTGGCCAGGTCAGCACCGGAAAATCCGGGGGTACCACGGGCGACCACTTCAAGCTCTACGTTGTCATCAATCGGCACTTTACGGACGTGCACTTTTAGCACCTGAGTGCGACCTCGTATATCCGGCAAAGAGACCACCACCTGACGATCGAACCGGCCTGGACGCAGCAGCGCAGGATCAAGCACATCTGGGCGGTTAGTCGCGGCAATAACAATTACCCCGTCATTGCCTTCGAAACCATCCATTTCAACGAGCAACTGATTCAGGGTCTGCTCACGCTCATCATGACCACCACCTAGACCAGCACCGCGATGCCGACCGACCGCATCAATTTCATCTATAAAGATAATGCACGGCGAACTTTTCTTCGCCTGTTCAAACATGTCTCGTACTCGGGAAGCGCCAACACCAACAAACATTTCAACGAAGT
>JAESTY010000140.1 GCA_016763355.1 Immundisolibacteraceae bacterium | reverse complement strand
TTTTTTATTTAAAAAAATATATAATATACACATGCCTAAGTAAATAAATATGACTATCAAATCTTCCTTCCTTTCTATTATCTATTTGATGGATAAGTAAATGTTGGAACTATATACCGTGTACTTGGTGTAAAATATGCTGGTCCCATAGTAGTTATACAAGTAAAGCATTTATTAGCAATAGAATTATTTTCTATTGCTTGCAAAAGCTGTATTGGATTATTAGAAGTATGTGTTGGTAATGACCAATTATAACCATTATCTTCTCCATAATAATTGTTTACATGACATCCGAGTACTGGAGCTGCACCAAACCTCCCGATAACATTATTATTATGATCGAAAAAATAAAGTTCAGGATGTCCTAGCATTAATGGAAAACTGACAATTTCTACCCTTGAACTCCTTTTAGCTAAACTATAGGCTCTTTCTTTTACATCTTCAAAGTTAACAAAAACTTTTTTCTTTTTAGTTCCTAATTCTTTTTCTAACTTATCTCCTAGCTGATTAAAAACATAACCCATTGCGGAGTTATTAGCTCCCGAAAAGAAGTCTCCACCAGACAAAGCAGAAGCTAAACCACCAGCTCCAGCAGTAGCAGCAAACTGTCCTAAATGAAACTGACCAGAATCAACCCCTTTAAATCTATTAGATAATGTAATTCTTTTACCAATAGCAGCAGATAAACCACCACTCAATGCAGATTGTCCAACATTGCCACCATAAACAGCAGCAGAAAAGCCACCAGATGCAGCCCCTGCTATAAAATGAGCGGGTACAGCCTTTAAGCCATGCGAACCATGGCCTGCAAATCTAAAAGCAGAAGCAGCAAAAGCACCAGTTAAAGCACCTTTACCAATGTTACCACCATTTAATGCGGCACCAGCGGCGCCACTTGTAGCACCAGCCCAAAAAGAACTGAAATGTAAACCACTACCAAATCCACCAGTTAAATACATACCAAGTAAAGGAACAGCAAACTTACGTGTGAATTTACCAACTCCATGTTTCAGTTGATGCCATTTTCTACTAATCCAAGAATAACCACTAGGATCAGTAAATGACAAAGGATTATTTCTCACATAAGCATAGGAATTATAAGCTTGTAAATCATAAGTATTTTGAACAATTGGATCAGGACTTAAAAAACGCCCCAGTAATGGGTCATAAACTCGGCCCTTCATATGTACCAAACCAAAACTATCTATTTGACGATGAGAAGTATAGCCTCTATCTGTAATAGAAGAAGCCGTAAAGTTACTATATTGCCAATCTACTGGTTTACGTCTTCTACCCCAAGAATCAAAACTCATTGATTCAATTACAGCAGTACCATCTCCATTTGTAATGATATCTGTTGAACCTAAATGATCTGTATGTAAATAATGAGTTGTATCTGAAATACTTTCATTGTCTGTATAAATCGCTATTGTTTTACTACCAACATTAATTAAATGTCGTTTTTTTATTTCATTATTTTCTTTTACTACTTCATAAAGTCCATCTACAAAAATAGTTTCTGAAATTAACTCTCTAGTATTTCCTATACGCCATATTGTTTCTGAATTTCTCTTATAATTATTTAAAGTATATTCAAAAGATCCCTTTCTTAATAAAGAACCACTAGGACTATAAAAAAATGAACTAGCTTTCTCATCATCTTTAATAAATATTAATTTATTTAAAGAATCATAAGATAACTCTCTATCTAAATATTTAATTAGGTTTCCATTTAAATCATATTCAAAATCAGCACTTTGTACTCCACTTACTACTGTATTACTAACAGCATGAGGGCGAGTATCATTATAAAGTAAGTCACCGAAACCTGTTTTACTTGTTAAATTACCTAAGTCACCGCCCTGATTACTAGCATAAGAATAAGTCTGATTTCCAAAAGTAGAACTTGTTAAACGATTCAAATCATCAAATCCAAACGTTTCTGAAAAATTTCTTATATTATCCTTACGATAATCTATATTACCGTTATCATCGTGATCATATGTCCATGATCTAAAGTTCTGATTACTAGAATTTTTAGTAATTAAACCAGAGATTCTACCTAAAACATCTGGTGTAACAATTTCAATCAAATCATTACCAAGAGTAGATTTTGTAACTAAACCATTAGCATCAGTCTCATCAGCTTACCAATAATCAACGGTAGTATTTCCATTTTCATAACGACTTATCTTTTTTAAAATATCGTTAGAATAACCATACTTTATAGTAAAATTACTAGGATAAACTGTTTTATCTATTCTTCCATTAGAATCATAGGTAAAACTATAGTTATAAGTATCATCACCAATGGTAATTTCTGTATTAGATAAACGATAATTACTATCAAAAGTATTTAATTTTTCATATTTTCTTTTGAAAGAGCCTGGGCCAATTGTTTTAAATAATTTGCCACGTGCAGATACTCCCATATTATCTGGATTAAAATCATAATACCAATTGGTAGTACCTTCTTTATTAGTGGATTCAATTTTACGACCTAAAACATCGTAATCAATAGTTATCTTTTGTCCTTTATTATCTACTTGAGCAACAATCTCAGAAAAACTATTATAAAAATACTGTATATCTCCAACATTTGGATGACTTATAGTTATCTTACGGCCACGACTATCGTAAGTATAAGAAGTTATATTATTATCTGAATCAATAGTTTTTATCTTATTTCCGAAGCTATCATAATTAAACTTTAAAAGATTATTTGAAGCATCTTTAATTTCTTTTATTTGCCCAATATAATTACTATATGTAAAAGTAGAATTACCTTTTGGATCTGTTGTTTTTTTATAAGTATAATTTCATGCACTATCAACTCCATAAACATAAAGCAGCTCTTTATTATTAGGGGTGATTTCTTTTGTGACACGCCCTATTTCATCATAAAAGTATTGATGCCATATAGGTGTAGAGTCTGAAAAATAAGCTAAAGATTTTTTTTCTACTTGTCCTTTTTGATCATATACAACATCTTTAATACTAAACTTACTTTGATCTAATGTTTTAGATACTGTACGAATTACTCGTCCCTGATTATCATAATAAATAGTAGACTTTGGCTTACCACTAGATGTTGTTGTAATACGCCAAGAAAAACTTGTAGGAGCAGCATCTCCAGTTGTTGCAAGATAATCAATACTTGTAGATGTATTATCTGGATACAAAATATTGGTTAATTGACTATAAGAATTATAAGACCACTCCGTTTTTCGATCGTTGTTATATAAATCATATTCTTTAGTTTTAAGTCCTAATTTATGATCATATTTATAAGTGTAATATCTTTTTCCATTACCATATACTTTACTATCTGGATAACGCCCATAATTGATTGAAGAAAATTGTGTCTGAATACAACGATCACTCATTTGATTATATGAAGTTATATTTCCACTATTATCTACATCTACTGTATGACCACTATTACAAACATAAAAAGCTTTACCAAATGTATTTTTAGTATAATTAGTCGTTTTTATTATATTATTATGAGTTGTCTCATCCTCTTCAACAACTTCTTTTGTTAAAAAACCTTTAGTGAAGCTTGTAGCTGTATCAGGCTGATTATCATAATAGTATTTTTTATTTCTAGTTAAAGTTGGGGCATTTGGATCACTAACTGAAATAGTTTCTTTTTTTACTTTCCCTATTATCAAAAGATCTGAGGCTTCTGTATCTGGATAATATGTATAACTAAGAGTTTTTGTATAATTATTGGTATGTATTTCTACACTATTACCTAAAGTTCCATTACTATTATAGGTATTAACAACTGTAGAATTAAATATTTCAGTAGTAGGAGAGTTTAACTCATATTTAACAGTTTGACTTTGTTTTAAATAGGGCCAATAAACAGATTTAGTTTCACTATCAAAAGTTATACTATTTTCAGTATATAACCAAGTATTTATTGTCTTTTCTAAAGTTATATCTTGAGATACCCCTTTATATTTGATAAAAGATTTATCTACACTACCAATATGAGGATAGGTTTGTACATATTGTGTTTCTAGCTTCATATTGCTTTCTTCATTAGTAGAAACAACTTTAGAAAACCCTAAAAACCCATAATCTGTATGACGCTTTGCTCCTGTATAATTATAACTTGTTTTAGTGCGGCCAACACCATCATCATCTTCAACAAATTTAACTACCCAAAGACCTGCAATATCATGTACTTTAGCTATAGAACTACTATCTTCCATAATATAAATATTATTATCCATTAAAGCAGAATATTCTATATCTACTGAGTGGTTAGTATTATCTATATTATTAATACGTAGGGTTATGCCATCATTAATCCAAGCTTTACTTGTATCAGAGTTATAAAAATCTATTAAACCATCACCATTTATATCTACCCAAGTAGCATAAGACTTATCATTAGTATCAGACCAGTCTGTTGGAATAAATGAAATAGTATTATCTGCTGTTAAAGGCGTTTCCATAAAACCATGACCATGGTTTAAATAAACCTCAGAACTTGATCCATCATAATAATCTGGTAATCCGTCACCATTAAAATCCATTAAACCTGAAAACCTACCTCGTCCATTAGCAGGTGCATGAACTTTATACATTGGTTCCATACGATTTGTATCGTTATCAAAAGGCCATGGGGTAACTAATTGTTGAAAACCATTACCTGTACCCAAATTTACACTATTTTGGGAGGTTCCTTGATGATTAGTATCCCACTTATCTGGATAGCCATCTCCATTAATATCTGTTAAACCAGAGATATAGTCTTTACCATCCATAGAACGTATAAAATGAAAAGCTATAGGATCACTAAAACTTTCTGACACAAAACCAGAACCAGTATTTACTTTAAGAGTTGTATCTCCTATTTTATAAAAATCTACAAGCCCATCACCATTAAAATCAGATAACCCAGCTATTTGAGTTGATTTAGTACCATAGTTAAATTCATAAAGCGGATCACCATTAGATAATTTCCAAGAATTATTAACAATTGATGAAAATCCATTGCCTGTATTTAACCAAACTTCACTAGTTTCTGGGTCATAAAAGTCTACTAAACCATCACCATCAAAATCTACTAAACAAGAAATTATTTCATTGTACTGATTATTACTACCAGTAGTAATTTTTT
>JAESTY010000018.1 GCA_016763355.1 Immundisolibacteraceae bacterium | reverse complement strand
TACAATCTGTTCATCCACCTGCTGCACCTGATTGCAGTGTTTACCGGCGACGACTAACTCATAACTTTAAAAAATGAACCAAAAAAACCCCGCTTAATGCGGGGTTTTTTTATGTCTGAGCAGTTTCCAACCACTGCCGCAGTTCGGCCTCATCAAACGGCCAAGCCAATTCCTGACTCGGCTCACCCAACGGATCAAATGCCAATACGGGGATTCTTAACCCATAGCGCTCAAACAACTGATCATCATTAGCGATTTCTACCAGTACTGGCTCAGCGCCAACAGACCGAACCATCGCTTGCGCCTGCTCACACAAATGGCAGCCTAAAGTGGTAAATAGCAATATCTTAATGATGCATGTCTCCTTAATTTCTGTTCCATCAAGTCACTGTAGCTGAATCATTGTCAACAAAACCCTTCTAATCTTCTCAGCACAAACTGAAAATTGGATAGCAGTTGGCGAAATGGAGCAAAGCTGTCATTCTGACCAACCGGTCAACCAAACTAATTCTTAAAAAAATGGCCGAAAAAAAGGAGAATTCAACTATGAGCGGCTCAGTCATCCTGGTCGATGAACAAGACCACAGCAGCGGCACGATAACCAAGGAAGCCGCTCACCAGAAACCTTTATTACATCGGGCTTATTCAATCCTCATCTTTCGCCCCAATGGCGAACTGATTCTGCAGCAGCGCGCACTACACAAATACCACTCAGCAGGACTTTGGAGCAACACCTGCTGCAGCCATCCACTACCAGGACTGCCAACCGGGCGTTGCGCTACCAGCCGACTCAAAGAAGAAATGGGTATCGAAGCCCAGCTCACAGAAATAGGCACTCTGAGTTATCACCTGGAGCTTGCCGACGGACTATTCGAATCTGAATTCAATCATGTTTTTTGCGGCTATAGCGACGCATCACCGCTACCCAATGCCGATGAGGTGGCTGGCTGGAAAACCCTCCCACTAAACCAACTCGGTATTGAAATCCAAAACCACCCAACGCAATACAGCGCCTGGTTGCCACTCATATTGACCGAACTTGCTCTACCCCTTAACCGTTTCATCGCCGAACCAATAGCCGCAACTGCATGACAAACTCGATCAATTCCACTTTTCAGCTCGGCAAGCAGACCCTGAGCTATCAGCAACAAGGCAGTGGGACCCCACTGGTGCTGATTCATGGCATGGCAACCGATCACCGACTCTGGCAACCACAACTCGAAGCCTTCGCTGCCAGCCATGCGGTCATCAGTTACGATCTGCGTGGGTTCGGCACTTCATCAAGGCCAATAGAACCCTATACCGCAGAAGATGACCTGGCCGCACTGCTAGACCATCTTAAAGTCGACTCCGCTCACATCCTTGGACTTTCGCTGGGTAGCTCGATTGCCACCCGGTTTGCACTTAACCACCCACAACGCTGCCAGTCATTAATTGCCGCCGGCCCTGTGCTGCAGGGGTTTGATGACGCCAGGGACTTTATGACTGGCCTTAAGCAGGTTTGGGGCACTGCCAAGGAACTGGGACTAGATGCGGCCCGAGAGCAATGGCTCAACCTGCCTTTATTTGCCGGGTTAACACCATCATCGGTCTATGGCTCATTAGGCCTGCAGATGATCAACGACTACGACGGCTGGCATTGGCTAAACCGAGACCCAGAAACCTGGCCCGAGGTGATGCCTGCAGAGCGGTTGGCTGACATTAGTTGCCCGACCTTAATCATTAGCGGTGAAAACGAAATGGCCGGGTTGCAGCGTGCAGGAGCCTTTATGCTGGCTCAGATCCCAGATGCTAAGGCAGTCTTCATCGAAGCTGCCGGACACATGGTTAACCTGGAACAGCCTGACTTGTTTAATCAGCCAGTGGTTAGCTTCCTCAATAGTGTGTAACCGGGCTGGGATGAATGATCAATCTTGTTCGAAAAACTGGCTTATCACGTTTTTATTACACCGGTTTTCGCAACACAGTAACCCATTGCCGAAAGTTTATTAGTGAATTAAATCAGCTTAAACTCGTTTGCCTGCATACACTGACCCCGGCGCCAAACGGTCAGAACCCACCATCAATTTAATCAATTAACGATCAGTTAATTTTAAATTTCAGGGAGATAAACATGAGCGATTCCATCACCTTGTATTCCTTCGTCAACCGCGATCGCAGCTGTCGTCCTCGCTGGTTGTTACATGAACTTGGGCAGCCATTTACCGAACAACGCATAAACCCCGAAACCGGTGAGCACAAAGGTGATGCCTACCGCCAAATTAACCCCTACGGCTTCATTCCTGGCCTGCAGATAAATGGTCAATCGATGGGCGAGTCCGGCGCCATCTGTCTCTATCTGGCCGATCGATACGGCTATGGCAGCCTGGCACCAAAAGCGGACGACCCACTGCGTGCTCAATACCTGCAATGGGCCATGTTTGGCAGCTGCACCCTGGATGAAGCTTTCCTGCCCATCGTTCAGCCCGGGCGGTCACCACAGCAAGAACTAATTGATGATCGGGTGAAAATGTTCACCACCATTTCAACGTGTTTAGAACAGGGGCCTTACATCCTCGGTAGCGAATTTTCGGCGGCCGATATATTAATCGCTCACCCACTGATTTGCGCCGCCAGCAACAACCTGCTCGACGGCCACGATGATATTCAACAGTATCTTGGCAGATTGGCAGAGCGGCCTGCCGCCAAAGAAGCCGGTTTGTTCGGTTAATTGGTAAACTGTTAGAAGCAGCCTGGCGACTAAAATCTAAACAACAATTCACCACCGCCCCAACACCCGGAGGAATAGCCACCCGTGAACATGGTTCAACAGATACTCGTCGGCCTGGTTGGCCTGTTCTGCATCGCGATGGCAGGCCAGCTAATGGTGGCTCCGGAAATGGGGGTAGCTCAGTTTAGTATTTCGTTAACCGGTATTCAGGGGCTCAGCTCAGCCCGCGCTGATCTTGGCGGTATGTTCCTGGCCACCGCCATACTGAGTTTTTTAGGTATTAAAGGCGGCAAACTGGCCGCTGGTTTTCTGTTCGCCGCAGCCATCATCATGGGCTCAGTGGCCCTGGGCCGGATTATTGGCTTTGCCCTGGATGGCATCGTCCAGATGACCTTAATACCATTCATTTTTGAACTGATTTTTGTAGCGGTACTGGTAGCTGGTGCCAACGCTACTCAGCGCAGCAATAACCGGGATTAATATTCAGAGCCATCTTTATATAGGAACAGCTAGTGCAGGTAGAAGCTGCCTGATCGAAACGCATTTCAAAAAAGTTACCTTACAACCATTAGCTGTTGATAATCGATAGGCTGGAATCGCCAGAGGGCTCAATTTCAAATCTAAAAAC
>JAESTY010000139.1 GCA_016763355.1 Immundisolibacteraceae bacterium | reverse complement strand
TCGAGAGCCCCCTGAGCAATGTTAATAATGTTAGAGCCGCCGCTACCAAACACGGTTCCGGCCACCGGACCCTGACCATCTCCACTGCCATTGACCAGCCACTGCACGCCGAGTTCATCTGCATTGCCAGCGCTGACGTCAGCGATAATGGCCTCGACCAGAACCTGTGCGCGGCGCACATCCAGCTTCTGGATTACCTGACGTAGGCCATTATAAATAGGTGGTGATGCGGTAATAATAAGCGAGTTGGTAGTGGCATCGGCCTGGATCGAGTTGGTTAATGTGGCCTTATCATCACTATTGTTGGGGATGATGTTTTCGAGTATTCCGACTAGATCGATGGCACTGGCGTACTTTAAGTAAACCACGTGGGTATTGCTCTGCTCTCCACTAGGGGTATCCAGGTGGGCAATAATGCCGCGTAGCCGTACACGTCCGGCCTGATCACCGCTCAACAAAATACTGTTGCTGCGTGCATCGGCAACAAATTGAACACCCTGCAGGCTGTTAGCACTGTTGCTTTGAAGGGAGGTTAGTATGGCGGCCAGTTCTACCGCTGAGGCATTTTCGAGGACGATCACCTCGGTTTCCATGCGGGTAGCGATGTCGATTTTTGCGACCAGAGCTTTAATTCGTTCTACGTTGTAGGAGTGGTCACTGAGCAGCAGGATGTTGGAGTTTGGAAAAGCCGCAAGATGTGCATATTGAGGGACTAATGGGCGCAGGGCAGGCAGCAACTGTTGCGCAGGCATGTGTTTAATTTCAATGATTTCAGTGACCACGTCGCCACCCACGATGGGGGTAGTGCCTGAGCCGGCCACTATTCCACTGGTTTTGGCATTCACGTTGGGGACTATTTTGATTACTTCGCCGCTGCCAACTGCAGAAAATCCATGGACATCCAGGATCGACAGGAAGACGTCATAAAGAGCTTCGTGATCCATTGGTTGAGTCGATATCACGGTGACTTTTCCGGTCACTCTTGGATCGATCACAAAATTGGTACCGGTTACTTCAGCAACGGTATTGATGAGCGCGAGAATATCCGCGTTTTGTAAATTCAAGGTAATTTCCTGGCTCTTCCCAGCGGCAGGAATGAGCAGGAGTAATGCCAGAAGTGGTAGTAAGATAAGCTGGTGGCGGATGGCTTTGCAGCTATTGGTAAGGTCCATGAAGAGAGGTTCCAGCTGGTGAAAAACAGAGATTAAGTTATCAAATGCGGTGAAGATCACTGAGTATTTGTTTTTTGCCAGCATTGCTTCAATTGGCAGGCTAAATTATAACGGCTGAAATATCAATTAGTCATTGTAAAATAAAAAGATAAAACCTTTTCTTTACGTAACACCTTAAGTTTTAGCTGGTCTGCGGTGGCTAATTCATTAAGCAGTGAAATCCTGCTCAGACTGCTTTCTGCCGATACTCCATTAATAGCCATTACCAGGTCGCCTGATTTAAGTCCGAGTTGGTCGAAAATCGTCGAACTCTTCCCTGGAGCGACCTGCCATCCCGAACGGCCATTTTTTAACGTCACTGGCTCTGCGGACAAAATGTCACCAAGTATTGAAGGGTCTTTTATGAACTGGTCACGAAAACCGGAAATGGTGGCACGACGACCCTGCAGGGCTGGTTCTTTATGACTTTTGACTGATTTTGGCTGGTTGCCAATTGGCAAGGTCAGTCGAAGTGATTCCTGACGACCATTGTTTTCAAGGATGATCCGATCAGTAAAAATATGGGTGATGCGGCCGTTGCCAGGCAGAATGTCATTTAAACCGTAGCTACGGTCTGGAAGGTTTGTACTGCTGATAATGGCATAACTGTCACTCGCTGTCTGAGCCATCATGACGCCATTTAAATGTAGATTTAGAGTGGTTTCCGGAGCTTGCAGGGCCGGCAGTTTTATTCGATCGTTGGCCTTATCGCCAAACAGATGGGCGCTTAATAGAGTTTGTAATGGATTTTCTGGTGAAATAACGGGTTTAGACAGCGTTGATTTGGGATAAAAGCCATCAACACCAGGGCTAATAGTCCGTGTTAGCAACGCTACAGTGGCTAACACGATTACTAACATGAGTATCAGGTTGAGACCGTGAAAAAAATTTCTATTGGTCATGATGTTTATCGGTTTAAAACCCAGTTCAGTTATTTAATTGCACCAATAGTCTTCAGACTTCCTGGCTTCGATTAATTTTTGCTGACGCGCGGTCTCTTCGACGTAATTACCATCCTTATCGAACATCCGTTTGTTCATGTATTTATTGATCGATGAGATCGCCTGACGAGTCTGAGAGCAATTTTTTTTTCGGTTAGCTGCTTCGTTCTCAGCTTTAAGTTGGGCTGCTTTGCTTTCATTGCGGTTGCGGGTGTAGTCGGCTTGTTTTTGTTCTATTGTGCCTCTGAGTAATGCTCCCTGATCGGCTGGCAATGCGGGTGGAGGCGGCGGTTTTACAGCCCTAGTTTCTATGCCCGGCGGTGGTTGTTCACCAAAATGGACCTGGCCACTGTCATCAACCCAACGATAAACACCAGCATGGGAAGGCTGATAGAAATTTGTTACTAAGATTAAAAAAACCAGGGATGCAAATAAAGACAAAACACGGCTAGTTAGATCGGTCAACGGTCTCTACTCTTATTTTGATGGAAGTATCCTGAGTGCGGCGATTATTTGTTGAAGATAGTAATGAATGATCGTTGGTTTTGACGGTGTTGATATTACTACCGATTTCTATCCATTGGCCTAATGGGAAGGTCAGGGTGGTACCTATTTTCTGGCCCTGCAGACTACCAGTACTCGAAAATTGCTGTTTCTGTGGGCGAATCTGCAGGGTTACTAAATTGCCGTTTAGGTAAGCTGTTACGGCAAACCCGCTGTTTGCTTGCTGATATGCCAATGTGGGATAGCGTTGTTGGAAAGGACCTTGCTGATAGGCAACCAATGGTGTTTTTTGTTGGGTATTAAAAGTAGCTTCGTAGCCTTCGGTAACCCGGATTGTTTGTTGGGTGCGGTTCCTGTCCAGGGTGTCGAAATCGGTTGTCGTTACCTTTAGTCCTGATTCGGTTGATGAGTGATGGGGAGCAGGATTTGTCCGAGTCGCAATGTTGCTGTTGCTGTTTTTGGTCGTGATTTCGGTTTTGAAGGCAGAACTTTCCTGGTGCGAACGACTGCCGTATTTTAAGGTGATCAACAGGTTAGCTAATGGCTGATCAAGTTCCTGGATAAATTTGGTGATTGCTTGCAAGGTCGTGTGGTCTGTACGAATTAGCAGTTTGTTATTTTGCCCGGTTAGATAATCCCCTGATTGCATCAGTGGCTGTAGCAGTGGCACCAGCTGTTCTGCGGGGCGGTGGTGCAATTCAATAATAGTTAACTGCGTCGCCGCAGATAGGGGAGCGTTAAGTCCGCAGAGCAATAAGCAGATAAAAAGGGGTTTGGTTAGTATTCTTTGAATGGTTTGCACGGATGTTGTCGTTAGCAGTTTTTTAGATGCTGAGCCGTCGAAACTCTGCCAGAGGCTCACTCAGTGCCCAAATTTCGTCAAATTTTCTTTCTAGCTCGAGCGTTCGTAGGGGGGCGTGGTAACAGCCTGAACCATCCGGGCGATCACCAAGTTCACGGTAGATGAAGCCAGAGCGGTCAAAAGTGATGAATGCTTCAGTGACGCCTCTATGCTGCTGAGCCGGCTGGCGAATCTCTATTAAACTGGTGAGCTTTCGGGATAGCTCGATGAGACGATGTCCCTGGGCAATCGTGTGTTCAGGTCTTTGCACTAAAATTCTCATTTGTGCGGCACGACTGTTACTGGTTAAAAATGTTCGAATTGCTGTCTCTACTGCGTCCTTGTCGAGAATTTGCAGGTCGAGTTCCTGGCTGAGGATGGCTATTTTTCGCCGGCATTGTGAAGCCATCGTCGATATGTGAGTGGGATAGTCACTAAACCGGGTTAGTGAAAAAGGCTCAGAATTGTTTCCAAGGATTTGGCTGTCGGCTGGCTGATTCATAACGTGGCCTGCTGGAGCTTATCTAGAAAAATTTCTGCAACTGGCGCTTGATGGTGGCGTCAGATTGATAGGGTGTGAGGAATCGAGGTTAAGCTTTCACACTGATTTTTGACCCATTAGGCGGGGTTAACTGCCGGCCAAGGCTATCGATGACTGCGTAGGCCGAAACCTGCTGTCTTTGGGTCACTGCATAGCTGGGAAGTGAAGAGATCAAGGTCGCAGTTCGGGCTTGATTGCCCCGTGATCTTGCCAGTAATAAAATTGGTTCGCGCAGGCTAGTAGCAACGCCCTGCGTTGATTGTTGCTGAGATTTGCCAGAGGCAGTGATTGATAGCATTTGCGACATTATTGCAGTCTGCCATTTTTTTGACGCTGTGTCTATTTGGGTCGGCTGCGTTTAATAACTCTGGCTCACTCGGTTTTGTGGTGTTTAGCTGTATGGCCACAACGAATCTGGCAAATTCTCTGCGGCTATGTTGACTTATACTGGGGAAATGCATTTCAAGAACACACTACTGGTTTTGGTTTTTAGCATTCTCTGGATTACTTCAGGCTTAGCCTGGTCTGAGATATACGGCTACCTGGATCAGCGTGGTCAACGTTATTACGTCGATAAACCGGTAGATGATCTGAATTTTCGACCGATTAATGGCTCTGCAAGATTAGCGAGGGCAAAATTAGCGCAGCGATTACTCAAGTCGGCTCCAATTCGTACGGCGCGGGTCGTAGATCGACAACAAATCGATAGGCTAATTGAAAAGTGGGCAAACTATTACACGCTCGACCCTGCCCTGGTAAAAGCCGTAGTCCAGGTTGAGTCGGGGTATAGAGTGCGGGCGCTCTCGAAAGCTAATGCACAGGGGTTGATGCAGTTAATTCCTGGCACCGCAAAGCGATTTGGGGTTATAGATCCCTGGAATGCGGAGCAGAACTTAAGGGGGGGAATGGCCTATCTACAGTTGTTGCTGAGTAAATTTAAGGGTGATTTACGCCTGGTACTTGCTGCCTACAATGCGGGTGAGAACAACGTGGTGAAATATGCTGGTGTGCCACCTTTTAAAGAAACTCATCGTTACATAGCAAAAGTTGGCCAGATTTACGAAAAGCGTTGGCACGCTTATTCCCAGCGCAATCTATAGTTCTGTCCGGTCAATTGCTGGCTAAAAATTCGTCTTAGTGGGCTTGATTCAATATCCAGCTTTGCTGGTCTATCAATCGTTGTTGGTAGATCTGTTGATAGTCAGCAACAACCGAGTTGACGACTGATTTTCTTGCCAGCAGTTTTTCTCCGTAGGTAGCTGTTTTTGGAAAATTGTCGGTCAATGCTGGTGCCAGATGCCTGTTGATTAACAGCTGGCGGGTGAAAAACGGTGCAAAACAGGCGTCAACCAGTGCAAAAGCTGGGCCGTTAAAGAAGGGCCCGGTGCCGAATTTGTTTTCAAGTTGCTGCAATAGAGAGGTTAATTGGGTTATCGCGGTTTCGGCAGAGGTTGCTTGCTGGGCCATAGCCAGTTTGAATTGAGCGGCTGACAGCTGGTTGGCAATTTCGATCCATGCCCGGTTTTGCGCACGTAGCGACAGGTTGGCTGGATGTAGAGCAGGCGGGTAGGCGTCTTCAAGGTATTCATTGATAGCAGATGACTCAAACAGGATTTGCTCATCTAGTTGCAGCAGTGGCACCTTGCCTAGAGGAGAAATGTTGAGAAACCAGTCAGGTTTATTCTTCAGGTCGATATAGACAATTTCAAAATCTACGTTTTTTTCGATGAGCGTAATAATTGATCTCTGCACGAAAGGGCAGAGTTTAAAGCTGATCAGTTTTA
>JAESTY010000138.1 GCA_016763355.1 Immundisolibacteraceae bacterium | reverse complement strand
GCCTGGGTTTTAAATCACGGAGTCGAGACACGCCGCGGCGGCGTAAACAGCGATCCAGGCCGCTACGGGAGACATCCGGGTTAATAAACTCTCGGGTGACCACCAGCAGGTCATCCAGGGACAGCAAGAGGAGTTTTCGTAGCTCGACCACCACGAGTTCCTGGGCAGAACTCAGTGTCGTTTGTAGTCGATGGGCGGTATGGGGGTCAATTAAGGGGTCATATATGAATGGCACTAAGTTAAGCCCCTTGAGCCCCATATTTTCCCTGGTGTGTTTGCTGCATCATTTCATGCCTGGGGACCGTCATTAACTGGTAACTTTTCGGCCTTCGTTTTACCGCTCTGGGCTCACCTCTATCAGGTCTATCTAGGACGACTTTTTCAGCGATAACTGTCCGTAAATGAGTCACTAGTCGACGTTGTTCTTCGAGGTTGTTTTTCGCCTGTAGCATTAACGGTTCCCACTGCCTTATAGCCTGCACACTGGCCGTGAAACTAAGCCGCCGTACGGCGGCTTTGCTTGTTTCACTGGCCTGGTTCATCAGCCAGCGAATACAGTTATAAACAATCCAGTGCATGACAATTTCTTTACGCACCATCTCTGGGGTTTTACAGCGCAGGATATCCATCCCGAGAGTGGTTTTAATATCACGGAAAAACAACTCCACATCCCAGCGCTGGCGGTATAACTCAATGATTTGATCTGCTGGGTATTTCTGCGGATCCAGCAGCGTGGTGACAATATGAAAGATAGCGCCACGAAAACCGGGCTGGGTAATCACCACCTTGATTTGGCGAAGGGTTAAATATTCTGGAAGTGCCCGCCATTGCTGGTCTGAGTAGGCGGCATCACGGCGATGTTTTGGCTTTTTCCATTGAATCAATAAATCGCCATCACCGAATGTTTTAAGGGCATTGTCTGCGGTGAATGGCTTTCTGCGGGCCAGACTTACCACCGGGTCTACTTGCCTTTGGTAAAGAAAGGAGGGTGTAGCGTCTCAAACTATCATTACAGATAAAAAATATCGGCAAGTCAGCCCGGTAATTGTCCAGATGTAGTTTCGTCGCTGATGCTGTTAGTCGCTTGTCTCGGCGCGAGAGTGGTGCTGGTGGATTCAGGGCAACAGCAGCTAACAGGTGAGGGTTGAATGGTAGTTGATGATCATCTATGAAGTGCTTGATTGATCAGAACAAAATCGGCATTTAGATACGTTTTATTGCCGCGCGATAGACATGGTTTCGTTCGCGTTTGCCAACTGCGACGACCGAAACGATCAGCTCGTTATCACGAACTTGATACACCAGTCGGAAGCCCGCGCTACGTAGTTTGATTTTGTAGCAGTCCTGCATGCCGTTGAGTCTCGAGCTTTCTAATCGAGGTTTTTCGACACGTTCAGCTAGTTTCTTTTTAAATTGTTCACGGATCGGTTTGTCTAGCTTGTCCCACTCTTTTTTTGCATCGGTTTTAAAGACCAGTCTATAGGTCATCGAGTGCTATTTCGGTCTCGGGCTGATCCATACGGGCGCGAACAATTACTGCCAGTTCAAGGTCTTCTATTTTGTCTATTAGTGCTTCATAAGCATCGGCAGGTACTGCATAAAAAACTGGCTCGTTCCGGTTAAGAATCGCAACCGGAGCACCTTCACCTTGGGCGATCACAGACATCGGATTTTTCTTAAGTTCTGAGATACCGGCACTGACGTCGGCGAGGATCGAGTGTACGGAAGTCATTATCACTACCTTTTAAGAGACTTGTTAACAGGTTGAATATTAGTTTGCTTTAACAGGAATATCAATCTAGAGGGGCTGAAACATTTTAGATTTTTACGAATGGCGAATAGTGGTGAATAGGGTTCAGATCTTGACTTAACATATTAAGTCAAGATGAATCAGCGTATCAGACTACAAATCGGGCAAACTGACGCTGGTTAAAAGCAGCTTAATGACCCGGTAACAGGCGGTCACGATTGGGACTTCCAGACCAAGTTCTGCGACCTTATCAAGAAATGGTTTGAGAATATAATGGATCTCGGTTTTCTTCCCGCGCAGAATATCTTCATGCATTGAGGTGTGACTGCGGTAGCCGCTATCCAGGATGCGTTTGCCAATGGCGGTGACGGTGTCGATGGTGGCCTCGTCGTCGAGGGGATCGGGTTCTTTTCACCTGGATACTGGTGCATAGAAATTTTGCGGTGTGTAGCCCAGGGCCTCGTATACGCGAAGGACTTCGCGGGCGACCCCCAAGGCTCTTGCCGGCCCCGATAGTTCATTTTATTCCATCATGATCTCAATGGCACAGGGTGGGAGGCTTGGCCCCAGGGCTCCCTCAATAACGATAGTGGTAACGGAGTTGGGCAATCAATAACTGGTCGTCGCTCACCTTGTAGACAATTCTTTGTTCGTCGTTGATCCGTCGGGACCAGTAGCCAGAGAGGCCATGTTTCAAGGGTTCAGGTTTACCGATGCCTTCAAATGGGGTGCGCTGAATTTCTTTGATAAGACCGTTGATTCGTTTCAGAATCGCTTTGTCGGTCTTTTGCCAGTAAAGGTAGTTTTCCCAGGCCTTACTGGAAAAGGTAAGAGTCACTCGATGAGTTCTCGTTCGATTCCTTTTCCGCCTTCGAGCTCAGCAATTGATTCCAGCAGGTGCCTTGCGTTGGCAGGTGACCGGAGTAAATAGGTGGTTTCTTCCATCGCCTGATAATCTTCCAACGAAATCATGACCACCGGCGATTCTCTTTTGCGAGTGATGATCACCGGGTCATGATCGTTGCAAACTTTTTCCATGGTTTTGGATAAATTAGCGCGTGCGACTGTGTAACTAATCGCGTCCATAGCAACCTCCCATGCATTTTTAGATTAAGTACAATAAAGTGTACGTTTATTCTGATTGCTACAGAATCTGCTGTCAATATGTCCTGTTTCAAAGGCGTCTTCAAAAGGGTCAAATCGTTACTTAATGTATTAAATCAAGATTAAGAATTTTTTGAGACTGCAAAACGGCCAAACTGACTCTGGCTAGCAACTGCTTAAT
>JAESTY010000137.1 GCA_016763355.1 Immundisolibacteraceae bacterium | reverse complement strand
GGTGGTGTCATTACCGCCGACCAACAGCAGAATCAAATTACCAAGAAACTCGACTGGATTGTCTATCATGTCTTTGGTCGACTCAGCATGAGCCAGCATAGAGATAATGTCATTGGTAGGTGGTGCGTTAACTTTTTTGTTCCAGAGATCAGCGAAATAAGCCATGCACTTACCCAGCTCTTCCGCCCTATCAGTATCCGAAATCATATTATTACCAGTGATCTCAGGCGAACCCGCGGCAACGTCTGACCAATAAGTCAGCTTGAGCCGGTCCTCGAAAGGCACATCAAACAGGGTAGCCAACATCTGCGCTGTTAAATCCACCGAGACCCGAGGCACCCAGTCAAACACTTCACCAATCGGCAAATCATCTAGAATCGCACCGGCCCAACCACGAATTTTCTCATCGTATTTAGCCAGGTTCATGGGCGCTACTGAGCCCTGAACCGCGGCCCGCTGATGATCGTGTTTGGGCGGATCCATCTGAATAAAAGACTGAAAGGGGACGTCTTCAGACGGCTCACTGATAGTGATAGTAGGCTCTGAAGAGAAAATCTTATGATTTCTGTCTACGTAGGCGATGTCCTGAAATTTGGTTACCGACCAATAAGGGCCAAAATCACTCACCGCACAGTAATGCACCGGATCCTCTTTACGTAGCCGTTCCAGGAAAGCCCAGTGTTCGCCGTGCTCAAACAACTCCGCCTGGCTGACATCGATCTGATCCAGGGGGACCTCATCAGGGTTAAGTCCCAACAGCCGCATTGGTGGTCTGACTTGATCATCCATCTCTCATACTCCCATGAATTGAAGATCAAAAGCTCCCTGACAAATCGGGCGCTCAGTTAACTATCGGCACAAACTAAACACACGTTAAGGGCTAACGAAAGAAACAACAATATCAATTCGACAAGTTGTTGAACTCACCGTTCAGTGGGCTCAAAAGTCACTTCAGATTCTGGGGGTCTCCGAACTAACTATCCTCATGAAACATAGCAATGCGGCCGCCGTCGACCACCAGGTCATGACAATTAACGAAACGGCCTTCATCGCTAGCCAAAAACAGCACCGCTTCGGCGATATCAAGCGGATACCCCGATGTTGGCATTGGTGTTGCTTTGGCCAGGTTGGCTTCAAGCTTGGCCATTTTGGTGGCATTTTCCTCATCAGTCAGGCTGTTGGCCCGCTCAGAACCCCCGTAAAAAATCGGCGTTGCGATCGCGCCTGGCGCCACCGAATTAACTCGAATATTAAACGGCCCCAGATCGACGCCTGCCATGCGGGTGTAATGACTCACCGCCGCCTTGGACGCTGAATAAAGTGGCCCTTCCTGGCGGTAACGATGAGCGGCGATGCTGGAATTATTGATAATCGAACCGCCGCCAGCAGCTTTCATGTGCACCGCGGCATGCTTGATACCGAACACCACACTGCCAAGCAGCAGCTGTAAACCGTGACTAAACTCATCCTGGGTGATGGTTTCCACACCGCTGCGACCCACCGCAGCACCCGCGTTGTTGAACAAAATATCGAGCTTACCAAAACGCTCAACCGCATTATCCATCACCCGCTTGATCTGCTGTTCATCAACCACATCAGCTTCAACATACAGGCAGTTGTCCCCAAGTTGATCGGCAATTGCCTGGCCCTTGTCTACCGAGCGTCCAGCGATCACTACCTGGCAACCATGGCTAACGAACAACTCTGCTGTTCCCTTGCCAATGCCACTAGTGCCGCCAGTAATCACCGCTACCTTGTCTTGTAATCGCTTTGTCATATCTTAGTCCCCGGTTTCCTTAACGCATCAGCCTTATTCAAAATCACTAGCGCTGTGACGCTCTGGCATCTGATCTTCCTCAGGCCCCCAGGCGGTATTTACCCGACGACCGCGCTGCACCGCCGGCCGCGACTCAATTTCAGTGGCCCAACGCACAATGTGGGTATAGCTGGCAACATCAAGGAACTCAGCCGCCTCATAAGCATTGTTGAGCACCAGGTTGCCGTACCAGGCATAAACCGCCATGTCGGCAATGTTGTATTCGTCGCCGCAGAGAAAGCGCCGTTCAGCCAGATTTAGATTTAATACATCAAGCTGGCGTTTAGATTCCATGGCAAATCGATCGATGCAATATTCGATTTTTAATGGCGCATAGGCGAAAAAATGGCCAAAGCCTCCGCCCAGATAAGGCGCGCTGCCAATCTGCCAGAACAACCAACTCATGCACTCAGCCCTGGCAGCAGGTTCGGTCGGCAAAAAAGCGCCGAATTTTTCTGCCAGATAGACCAGAATCGCACCTGACTCAAACACCCGGGTCGGTGGCGTGGTGCTGCGATCCTGCAGCGCCGGGATTTTAGAGTTGGGATTAACCCCAACAAAACCGCTGCCAAACTGGTCGCCTTCCATAATATTGACTAGATAAGCGTCATACTCAGCCCCAGTTTTACCCAGCGCCAACAGCTCCTCCAGCAAGATGGTCACCTTAACTCCGTTCGGGGTAGCCAACGAATAAAGCTGCAATGGATGCTCACCGACCGGCAATTCCTTGTCGTGGGTAGCACCAGCTACAGGACGGTTTATGTTGGCAAACCGACCGCCACTGTCGGCATCCCATTTCCAGACTTTTGGTGGCTCATATCCAGCAGTTTCAGTCATCACAAATCCTCATTTTTTTTATCATCAACAATTTTCCAGCTATCAAACCGCACAAAAGCCAGGTTTTATTCACCTTAATCCAGCCCTGAATCTGGATAGACTTTAAAATCCAGACCCACATCTCAAGTTACCTACTACTCGCCAGCTTCCGCTTGAGCCGCTAGCGCATCCATCGGCTCAGCAATTTCAGCCGGAATCTGATTGTTCAGGGCCACGCCATACAGCACCACCATCAGCACAATCAGCACCCCTGCAAATATCGCCACTGCTGTGGTTTTGAGGTAATTAAATAGCATCCGATAGTTAAAGCTGAGGTGCCCCACCACCGCCGCAATCATGATCAACCCAAACAGTTTATGCACCGGGTGCATCTGGATCGTGAATGAAGGCTTTTCAATCACAAACATCATCATGCCGGATGTGGACATGGCGATGAAGGATACAAACAGGGTGATATCGATAAACTTGCGGGTCATTACAGTTTCCTTAGTTCAGTTTTGCTGAACAGATAAATTCATTTGATTTTATTAACAGGCATAATAGGCGAGGATCTGAGCCGCATTTTCGTCAGGCGGGAACACCGGATAAAAACACTTTTCAATCGCGCCATCATTCACAATCAAGGTTATCCGCTTTGATAAAACCCGTCCATCCGCCTGCAGTGTTGGTAGCGCTAGCGCAGTTAAAAACGTTAATTTGGCATCGCTGATCAGCGGAAATGGCAGATGTAATCGAGCAGCTGCTTCCGGTTACTATCCTGAGTGCTCATGCCAAGTATCCTTTAGAAGAAGTCAGCTTTGGTTTACTTGCCTACTGAACTCTCTTAACTTGCTCTGCCATTTCTTCAAACCAGACCTTCAAACTTTCTGTTTGTGCCGATCGAGCGCTGGCAAACTCACCCGAATCACTCACATAGTGTAATTTTGAGTGGCCATCCATAATCGCTATCGCCGGTATTCCTTTGCCGATCGGGTTGCCGAATTCTGCGATGAAATTCAGATTTTTATCTTTTTTACCCACATCCACTTTCACCACCAGAAAGTACTTATCTATCACTGCCTTCAATTTATCTTTATTCATGTGGTAATCCAGCATCCTGCAATCCGGACACCAGTCCGCGCCAAATATCACCAACACCAATTTTTCCTGCTCAGCCGCTTTAGCTGTCACCAACTCAAGATCTTTGGCAGGGTTTGCTAGAGGATCGTATATCAGGGTCCTGGCAAACAGGGTGCTGCAAAAAATCAATATCAGCGTACTACTGAGGGCAATTGATCCTTTTTTCATAGCATTTCCTATTAGGCGAACTACCAACTGGCTACCCCATGACTATACAGAATCGCTATCTATAAGGACTGTTAGGAATAGGCCTGGACAGAATTTGCCTCGAAAATAGGGGGTAGCCGATTAGCCCTCACGGTTGCCAGCCTATATCCGCAAATCAGCGTTTCAACTTGGTAAATTTAGAGCCTTCCAATGTCAGATTAAACATCAGCCCCTTGTTACTAAAGACAAAACCAACAATCGGGTCTTTGATATTAGTGGTATTGATATCTTCGCCAGCACCCCATTCAACCAGAGCCACCGAACCATCCACACCGGCTTTCCATTCTTCGTTATTACGAAAATCGATCAATCCCTGTTCGGTCAAAAACACCAGTACGACAGTTTTCGATTGAGCGCCAAATTGAAATCCAATGGAAGCAGCCGCAGTACTGTAGTACTCAACCGTTTTACCTTTGACCTGTAATGCGCCCTCGCCATACTCTCCACCAATACCAAAACCGGCCTTAATCACCTTTGGAAAAACCAACACGCCATGGGCTTTTTTTAAAAAAACATCGCCGCCCACGACCTCTTCGGCAAACCGATTCAGACTACCTTCGACTCGGATTTCAATTTCCTCTGCTGAGGCAGCAAAAATTTGCCCCGGAAGCATCAGAACAACCACCAGACCAATCCATTTAATAACTCTGTGTAAAGCCTCGATCCCATAACGATTCATAGCACCACCCTTGCTTTGAAAAACCCAATTGACTATTTAACCACGCTAGTCAGCCAACCATCGAGGGATTGCGCGACCCGCTATCAATGTCCTTCTAACCCAGCTTAAACCTGACATAATCCCCCGCTGCCGATCAACTTGCGCTCACCCCCAGGAGAATCACCCTTGCCCCCTCGTAATGCCTTTTACGCCCAGTCCGGCGGAGTCACTTCAGTTATTAATGCATCCGCTTGTGGCGTGATTCAAACCGCTCGCCAGCATCCAGATCAAATCGGTAAGGTTTATGCGGGTCGCAACGGCATTATTGGGGCGTTAACCGAGAATATGATCGACACCTCCGCTGAGACCGACGCCACTATCGCGCTGCTCAAGCAGACTCCCGGCGGCGCGTTTGGTAGTTGCCGCTTTAAGCTCAAATCTGTTGATCAGCACCGAGCAGAGTATGAGCGCCTGGTTGAAGTGTTTAAGGCTCACGATATTGGTTACTTCTTTTATAACGGTGGCGGTGACTCTCAGGACACCGCCAATAAAATAGCCCAGTTCACCGCAGACCAGGGCCACCCGGTTACCTGTATTGGCATCCCTAAAACCGTCGATAACGATTTACCGATTACCGATTGCAGTCCCGGGTTTGGTTCAGTAGCCAAATATGTGGCCGTCTCCACCCGTGAAATTGGTCTGGACTTACAGGCCATGTACGCCACCTCTACCAAGGTGTTCGTATTTGAAGTCATGGGTCGTCACGCCGGCTGGATTGCCGCCGCCGGTGGCCTGGCCAAACAGCAGGATGACGATCCACCCCACCTGATTCTGTATCCCGAAATTCCGTTTGATGAAGAAGACTTTCTCAAGCAGGTCCAGGATTGTGTTGATCGAGTCGGTTACTGCATGGTGGTGGCTTCAGAGGGAACCGTCGATATGGATGGCAAGTTCATCGCAGATTCTGGTTTAAAAGACGCTTTTGGCCATGTTCAACTCGGTGGTGTTGCACCGACCCTGGTCAATAAAATCACCCAGAAACTCGGCCAGAAATGCCACTGGGCGACCGCTGATTATCTGCAGCGGGCTGCCCGACATATAGCCTCTGCTACTGACGTAGACCAGGCCTATGCTGTTGGTAAAGCCGCCGTCGAATTCGCACTGGCAGGTAAAAACGGCGTGCTACCGGTAATCGTTCGTGAGTCGGTCAACCCTTACGTCTGGTCGATCGGCGAGGCTAACCTGAGCGACGTGGCCAACGTCGAAGAGAAAATGCCGCGCAACTTCATCACCGAAGATGGCTACGGCCTCACCGAAGCTGGCCGAGATCACCTGCTACCGCTGATTCAGGGCGAGTCCTATCCAGACTACGAAAATGGCCTGCCGGTTTACGCCCGGCTCAAAGGTGAGATGGTGACCCGCAAATTGACTGAATTTAAAATCGACTAACTTAGGCTGCTTACAACCTCAGGAACGGCCTCAATAAACCGCAATCGGGCTACCGGGTGAACCGGTGGCCCCTCTAATCGGTAGTGGCGTAAATATATAGGCAAACAGATACTGTTTGCGCGCTGCCAGCTCGGCTAGTTTCAAATTCTCATGCAGCAAGATGCCGTTTTTAATCAGCAGTTCGACATGGGCCGGCACGCCAATGTCTGGGTCGTTGAGATTCGGCATCACATCGATCGACCAGTTATCCATACCGACTAATACCGGCTGTTTACGAGCCAGCCAACTGGCAGCGGCCTGACCTGGGCCTGGTTCACCACTGGCATATTGCTCGTTATCAACCATCCAGTGACGACCCCAGCCGGTGTGCAGTAGCAGTGCATCACCGGGCATCAAATCCGCAGCGGACATGCCCTGCCATTTCAGGGTCTTTTTAATATCGTCAACGGTGACTTCATAGCCGGCTTCCAGAGTCCGACCCAGTGCACCTTCAAGATCAATCAAAATGCCACGGGTAAATATCGGTTTGAGCTTTTCTATGCCATTTTTACGCAGACCTCTTGGCCCGATCATCTCTGCCGCAGTGACCCCGTTATAGAAGATCATTTTGGTGCG
>JAESTY010000136.1 GCA_016763355.1 Immundisolibacteraceae bacterium | reverse complement strand
CCTGATTTTGCATTTTGGTTTCAACTGGATCTTGTCGGTTCATAGTGCCGTGATCACCACTTATTATCCACATTCCAGGCAGCGGCTCTTCTTTTTAGCAATGGCCATGCTGGCGGTCGGGGCCATCATTGGCCCGCAGCGCAATATTGGTAATCAATTCGCGATCAAGGCGTTCACGAATCTGCCGGGAGGTGAGGTACTTACCATCGCGACCCGCCAACGGTGATTTATTGACCTCAAAATTCATACTCACGGTAGGCTCGTCCACCGCTAATGCCGGCAGCGCCTCGATGGCTTCTGGCGCACAGAGCGTATCTGACAAACTCAGGCCTTCGATACCGGTCACGGCAACAATATCACCCGCCTCAGCGGTTTCAACTTCGATCCGTTCCAGGCCCTGAAACGCTAATACCTGCAGCACCCTTGCTTTGACTTCTTTGCCATCCGGCAGCACCCGGGTAACCACCTGATTGCGGCTAACCGTGCCACGCTGAATGCGACCCACACCGATAACACCCACATAGCTAGAATAATCCAGGGCACTGATACGCATTTGAAATGGTGCATCAATATCATGGGCTGGCGCGGGCACATGCGCTTCGATGGCATCGATCAGCGGCTGCATATCGCCTTCGGTAGCAGTCGATTCGTTGCTAGCAAAACCCTGAATAGCCGACGCGTAAATCACCGGAAAATCTAGCTGTTCATCAGTGGCGCCCAAACTATCAAACAGATCAAAGGTTGCATCGAGCACCCAGTCCGGCCGCGCGCCATGACGGTCAATTTTATTGATAACAACTAGCGGCGACAGCCCCATTGCAAAAGCCTTCTCGGTCACAAATCGGGTTTGCGGCATCGGCCCCTCTACCGCATCGACTAACAGCAACACAGAATCGACCATGGAGAGAATGCGTTCTACTTCACCGCCGAAGTCCGCATGCCCCGGGGTATCAACAATATTAATACGATGCTCGCCCCAGGTGATGGCGGTGTTTTTTGAGGTAATGGTAATACCGCGCTCACGCTCCTGGTCATTGCTGTCCATCACCCGTGTGCCCATGGTCTGGTGATCCGCAAAAGTACCCGACTGCTGCAACAGGCAGTCGACTAGAGTCGTTTTGCCATGATCAACGTGGGCGATAATAGCGATGTTGCGTAATGTTTTTGACACAGGAAAATCTCTTCAAGCAGTGGGAGGGAAGTGGAGCGGGCGCGCATTATACAGGTTTCGGGACTCAATATATGCTGGTATCCGCTGCCACCCAATCTAACCGACTTAACACCGCTTCGATGGCGTCAGTTTTAAGCCCCTGAAAGCAAAAAAGCTCGTTGCCCACTATGGTCTGCTCTGATTAATAACTTGATAAATCACTTTAATAATAACCAGTAATCCACGGATTTAACTAATAAAATTGATCAACAACAGAGCAACAGGTACTATGAACAACTCAATCAAAAAAATGATCCAGGTTAGACCTCAAATTCCCATAAAAACAATAACAACCCTGGTTCCAGACATAACAATCGGAACCAGCGCCGACCAGGCCAAAAACACCAAACACTAGGGAGTGGTAATCAGCATGATCAAACCCAACAAACGTGCAGATTTTTTGTTAGCCGCAGCACTATTGATATTCAGTTCAATGGGTACAGCTCAGATCATAGACAACAGCACTACCAGCTACGGCCGCGGTCAGGGTGATGTTGATATTTACCGGATAGGCACCAAAAAGCACTGGAACCGCACCTGGTTTAACGAAGGATCATGGCGGGTCAGCGGTTACTGGCATGGCGAACTCGGCCACTGGCACAGCGATAAAGCTGGCGCTCATGAAGATAACCTTTTTGAGATATCAGTCACCCCAGTATTCCGACTCGAACAGAAAAATAGCGATAGTGGCCGCCTGGCACCTTATGTGGAAGCTGGTATTGGTGTTCATTTGATCGGCCCAACTTCAATTAGCGACCGCAGTTTTTCTAACGTCGTACAGTTTGCGGAGCATTTAGGTGCTGGATTGCGGTTTGGCAATAATGGCCGTTATGACCTGGGCTATCGTTATCAGCACCTGTCCAACGGCAGTTTAGACAGCCCTAATAATGGTATGGACATGCACACCATTAACTTTGGCATTGCCTACTAAAACCCCCAGTCGTTCAGACCAATAGCACTCGCTGATGCATTGGTTGCTTTTAGTTGCTGCGATCCTGGCGGTTATCGCTGTGCCCCAGTGGTGGGTCAAACGCACTCTCAATCGTTACGACAAAGACAGACCTGACCTGGCGGGTACCGGCGGGGAGTTAGTGACCCATCTTATTAAGCAGTTAGAGCTAAACCAGGTAACACTGCTAGGTGATGCCCAGGGCGACCATTACAACCCGATAGAAAAACAGGTCTGTTTAACTGAAAGTATTTGCAACCGAAAGTCACTCACTGCTGTGGTAGTAGCTGCCCATGAGGTGGGCCATGCGATTCAGGATCACCAGAACTATCGGCCTCTGCTGCTGCGAACCCGGATCGCCCGCTTTTGTAGTGGACTTGAACAAGCCAGCTCCTACCTGCTAATTGCAATCCCACTGGTTATGCTATTGACCCGAACGCCCCACAGCGGACTATTCATGCTGATAATGGTGATCGTTTCAGTAGCCGCAAGCGTAGGGTTAAATCTAATTACCCTGCCGGTTGAATTCGACGCCAGTTTTAATCGCGCCCTACCGCTGTTGGAAAAAGGTGGCTACCTGAGCGAATCAGACCTTCCCGCAGCAAGAAAAATCCTCACTGCCTGCGCGCTAACCTACGTAGCCGCATCATTGATCAGCCTGCTTAACGCCTGGCGCTGGTTACGATTAGCCCGACGCTAAAAACAGCCTAAACCGATAGCAAACTAACGAATACCAACCGTCGAGATAATCGCATCCACATAGATCGCCATGCCTTTGTTTAACACCGCTATTGGTATCCGTTCATTGGGGGCATGCACCGGCACGCGCTGATCCATAAAACCCATACCAAAAGCCACATAGCCGGGAAATGCCTTGGCATAGGTGGTACCCCCAATCGACAGAGGAGCACTTTCCTCATCACTCCAGCGCCTAAAACTGGCCATCAATGAAACTATCAGAGCGTCATCGGGCTCCACCCAGAGAGGATCCATAGCCGCAACCATTTCCACCTGACCACCCAGGGGAGCAACCGCGGCTAGCAACCTCTTTTCGATTTCTCCCGCGGAGAGCCCGATTGGGCCGCGAATATTGAGATAGCTTGCAACCCGGTTTTCTTCGGTAATCACCTGGCCCACGTTGACGGTTGTACTGCCCATCACCGCATGTGTGCGATAATACCTAACGATGCACCATCGGTTGAACCGCCAATCACATCGCCCAAAAACTGTAGGCTGCGTGCGGCTGCGGAATCCTCATAGTTGCCGGCCAGCAACCCTTCACTAGCGACCATGCGCGCCAAATGGGTAATGGCGTTAATGCCGCTATCAGGTCTCGACCCGTGGCCAGATTGGCCGATAGCCACTATCTGCAGCTGATTCGGCAATAAGTCCGGTAAGTAACCATCTGCCAGCTGCAGCTCAAATTTCACCTCTGGATGCTGTCTCTGATAACGCTTAACGGCTTCAGCTGCCTTGTCGAGGTCACCCAACAGGCGCAATGATGCTCGACCTGGAATTGAATTCGGTGCGGTACCACCTTGCCAATCACTAATTGAGGTTTGATGAACATCAGCAAGATCAGAAAAACTCACGACCGCATTAATAAAACTTTTTTCAGCATGCACAACGGGAAAAGCAGCGTCTGCAGTCCAACCCCTGGCAGGTGCCAGACCAAGCTCTGCTACCGTCTCAAAATCATCCCAGATCATGTTCTCTTCGCTGGTACCAACAATCACTCGTACACCACCAGCAAGCTCAACCCCCAGGTCCTTAATGACTGCAAGCGCGTAAAGGGTTGCCGCTATCGGACCCTTATCATCTGAAGCACCACGCCCCCAAATCGCCCCATCAGCGATTTGCCCTGAAAACGGCGGATGACTCCACAACCCTGGATCAGCAACCGGCACCACATCAGCGTGCACCAGAATACCGATGACAGGCGGCTGGTCATCCATATCAATAATCGCGACCTGGTCATTGGCTACCAATCGGGCGCTAAAACCCAGTTGCCGAGATTTTTCTGCAACCACTTCCAGCAGGCGGGTTTTTTCATCGCGATAACTATCTGTCGCATCAGTAACCGAGCGAATTGAAATCCAGCGCTGCAATGCGCTGATTGCCTCCGGCATCCGACCATCCACCGCAGCCTGAATCCGCTCCCTGGTGGGCATTACTCGGTCAGGGCCAGAATCAGAATCAGCAAAGGCAGCTGCGCCAACCAGCAGCAACCCCCCAGCCAGACCTGCTAAATAACTACCCCAACGGCAACTCTTCATCCTCATCCCCCTGATCAATCTCCTGCTGTTTGGACTTATCACTTCTTAAGCTACCGACGGCTGCCAGGTAGGCTTCATCCACGTCGCCGGTCACATAGTGGCCATCAAAACAGGATGCATCAAAACCGGTTATCCGATCACTATCCCCGCCAACCGCCCGTTTAAGGTCTTCCAGGTCCTGATAAAACAACCGATCCGCACCCAGAAATTCTGCCACTTCTGCTTCTTCACGACCGTAAGCTACCAATTCATTCGGGGTCGGCATATCGATGCCGTAAACATTAGGAAATCTAACCGGCGGTGCTGCCGAGGCAAAATAAACGTTATTAGCACCGGCCTGGCGAGCCAGTTGAACTAGTTGCTCCGATGTCGTGCCACGCACGATCGAATCGTCCACCACCAGCACATTCTTACCCTTAAATTCGACAGAAATTGGATTAAGTTTGCTTCTGACTGAACGTTTACGCTCAACCTGACCCGGCATAATGAAAGTTCGAGCGATATAGCGATTTTTAATAAAGCCTTCCCGATAAGGCACGCCCAGATGATGAGCCAGTTCCAGTGCAGCGGTACGAGCGGTATCTGGAACCGGAATGACCACATCGATGTCGTGACCAGGCCAGCTACGCAAAATTTTCTTTGCCAGATATTCACCCATCCGCAGCCGTGACTGATACACCGAGACCCCATCCATGGTCGAATCGGGACGAGCAAAATAAACATATTCAAACAGACAAGGAGAGACGCCATGAGCAGGCGCACATTGCTGGGAAAACAGTTCACCTTTGTGAGTAATAATCACTGCTTCGCCGGGCTCCACGTCACGCATTAACTCGTAACCAGAGGCCTCTACCGCCACACTTTCCGAGGCCAGCATGTAGTCATATCCACTGCTAGCACGGCTGCGCCTGCCAATCACCAATGGACGAATTCCGTGGGGGTCGCGAAAACCAACAATACCAAACCCGGTAATTAGCGCAACCACCGCGTAGGCACCCTGGCAACGCTGCTGAGTGGCAGATAATGCCCGGAACATTTCCTGCGAATCTATTTTAGGCTTGCCCGACTTATGCAACTCCCCCGCAAGCACATTAAGCAGCACCTCAGAGTCCGAATCCGTGTTCAGGTGCCTAAGTTCCGTTGATTCAAGCTGTTTTCGCAGCTCATCAGTATTGGTTAAATTACCGTTGTGACCCAGAGCAATGCCGTAGGGAGAGTTCACGTATAGCGGCTGCGCCTCTGCCAATGAAGAGCTTCCTGCGGTCGGATATCGAACATGACCGATGCCCATATCACCTTCTAATTTAGCCAACCGCTTAGCTCTGAGTACATCACGCACCAAACCATTACTTTTACGCATGTAAAGTCGACGGCTATCGGCAGTAGCAATACCTGCCGCATCCTGACCTCGGTGCTGCAACAGGGTTAATCCGTCATAAAGCAATTGATTAACCGGAGAGTCGGCAACAATGCCGATGATTCCACACACTAGGCTATTTCCCTATTACAAACGATGAAGCGTAAAAAACGCAAATGACTATGCTCGACGCTCAAACTCATCAGGCCAGTCAGTTTAAGAGCCTATCGGGCTCAATACTAAATTTATAAAATTAAATTAAAAATCAGTAGCTTACAGTCACCAACAAGCTGTCAGGGGCTAGAACTACCAGCAATCTTAGCCACCATCAATTTGATGCCCTGCTCTACCATATCGGCAGGTCGATCAAGCGGTCCGACCAGCAATGAGCTCTGCCACCACGGCTGAGCATCCAGGCTTGCGGCCCTCAACAGAAGCACCACCCCAGCTGCAAGCACCAGGCCACGAACAACGCCAAACACGATCCCCAATGAGCGGTCCGCTCCTCTCATGCCTACCTTTTCCACTGCCATTGTGGTCACCTTGCCAAACACACTCAGCAGTAAAACTGTGATCACAAATAAAGCAAATCCCGCAATCGACTGCTGTAATAACGGACTATCTATCCAACTCTCCAGTAGTTTTCCGGCAGGGATTCGAAACTGATACGCAACCCAGGCCGCAACAATCCAGGAAACCAACGAAAGTAATTCTCGTAATAAGCCCCGAAACCAACCCACCAAAGTCGAGATCAGCCAAACAACCAAAATTCCTACATCAAGCATCACGATTTAGACCGCCTTTATATTTTTGCTGAAACATAATCTACTCGTTGAATCGGCTAGCACTGCACTTAGTAGTCAGAGACTGTTTCATACCGATGCCGACAACAGCCCTCATAAATTAATCACAACCCTTTTTCAACCCAGGCGTTTGTTGACGATCACGAGTTTGTTTACCGCCTGCAGAAAAACCAGATGCCTTCATGGAAATCGTAGTACCGCGCCATTGAAATCGGTGATTTCCTGCAATCTCAGCTGCTGGGCTAGTGCATCTTCTCGCAACAACTCGGGCCCTATTCGCACCCGTGACATGGCTCCACTTGAAAGTCGCAAAGGCTCGATATAAACCACAAATCCCAAGGCCTTTAGCTGTGCAGCGAGCCGTTTTGCTCCATCCGGATTTTTAAAGGTGCCAACCTGAACGACCCAGCCTTTATCCAAACGAGCCATGTCGCTGGCCTGATCGGCCATTTTTTGCCCGACCTCAACCGCTGACTGGTCTGGTTCAACCGACTGAGCTACAGGATCTGGTATGTTTTGCTCCGAACCTGGAAGCTTCGCTCCAGCAGCCAACTGTCGAGACACCACGCCTTGTTCAATTTTTTCCGCAACTGCGTCAGGAATTTCAATCGGCACAACTCTGGATGGATAATCTCGATAAGGAGGGGGTACTGGCACCGCTACTGGAGTAAACCGTTGCTCGGGCTCTCGCTGATAATCAACCACCAGCGGTAACAGTATCACCGTCAATGACAATATCACCGCTGTACCAACTAGCCGTTGTTTTAATTTAGACCTTTCCAAAAACCTGACCCCAAATGGTCTCTACGAAAATGTTCTATTCTAGCGTGCGGCAGCGACCGTGTGAAAGGAACCAAACACGACTATTTGATCGTTTTGCTGAGCATCACCGCTGGCAGTAGAAATTGCATCGGCCAGGGATGAAAACAACCTTATTGGTGCTTGACAGCCTAGTTCCAACAAGACTTGCTGCAACATAGCCTCGGTGGCGCCACGGGGGTGATCAATGGCCGCCAGGTACCAGCAATCGATGATTTCAAGCAGGGGTTTAAGACTTGCATGAATATTTTTATCTTCAAGCATCCCCAATACGCCCAACCGACGACCGGCTACCGATAAATCATCCAGGTTTTGCGCCAAAGCAGCACAAGCCTGCGGATTATGCGCTACGTCAAGCAGCCACTGCGGATGGCTACCCACTATTTCAAAGCGACCGGCGAGCTTCACTTGGGAAAGGCCGTCAACGATCTGCTGTTTGCTGACCGGCAGTCTATCCTGCAACAAGCGCACCACTTCCAGTACTGCAGCGCCATTTTGCGCCTGAAATTCCCCTATTAAACCAGGTGTGGGCAGCTGCTCCAGTACTGTGTCAGTCGAACGCCAATCCCAGACCAAACCTTGATCAGGGAGGCCATATCCAAATTCAAAACCACTACGAAATAGCATGGAGCCTAACCGATCGGCGTAATCCGTGACACTTTGCGGGAGGTCCGGATCTGCGCAAACGCAGGGCCGTGCGGCACGCATAATAGCGGCTTTTTCCGCTCCAATCTGTTCACGGGTATCACCTAGCCAGTCAACGTGATCTATCGCTATCTGGGTTATCAGCGCGATGTCACTATCGACAATGTTTACAGCATCGAGACGCCCTCCCAGCCCAACCTCAAGCAGCTGGACATCCACTTGTTTAGCATCGAGTATTTGCAATGCAGCCAGGGTGCCAAATTCGAAATAAGTAAGCTCTGTGCCAGAACGAACCTGTTCTATTCGAGCAAAGGCATCGCAAAAATCCTGGGAGGAAACGACAACACCATCAATCCGCAATCGCTCGCAATAGTTCTCTATATGGGGGGAGGTGTAACAACCGACCCGATATCCAGCAGTCCGAAATATGGACTCCAGCATGGCAATACTCGAGCCCTTACCATTGGTGCCAGCAACAACGACTCGCGGGCAATCAACCGGACCGATACCAAGTCGGTCAGCCAGGAGCCGCACCCGGTCAAGACCTAGCTCTATATCCTGGGGATGAAGTTGCTGCTGATACTCAAGCCACTGGTCAAGGGAGGGGGCCTTTGAAAGTTGAATCCCGGTAGTGCTCAATAGCTCTCTGCTTTATCAGCGCAAACATTTATTCTGGAAAATAACCACAACGTTACCAGATTCAACAATCGCTTACTCTCTACTCAAACTTGACTGAATCAGTCCTGAGATAGCGGCTCTGCCTCAGCATCAGACACAACCAGGGCCACTTCCGCTGGGGCCGGTCGGCGAGTCAACATAGCCAGTAATGACGCTACCCGATGACGCATCTGTCGGCGATCGACTATCTGGTCCAAGGCGCCATGTTCGAGCAAAAATTCACTGCGCTGAAACCCATCCGGTAGTGATTCACCAACAGTCTGTTGAATCACCCGGGGTCCGGCAAAACCAATCAAGGCCTCAGGTTCTGCCAAATTAATATCACCCAACATCGCCAGACTCGCCGACACACCGCCGGTGGTGGGATGGGTCAATACAGAAATAAACGGAATGCCACGCACGCCAAGTCGGGCGATAGCAGCGCTAGCTTTGGCCATCTGCATCAGCGAAAACAGCCCTTCCTGCATACGCGCTCCACCACTGGCAGAAAAACAGACCAGTGGAATGCCAGCCTCTAAACTGACCTGGGCAGCACGGTGAAATTTTTCACCGACCACTGAGCCCATCGAGCCACCCATGTAGGCAAAGTTAAACGCCACCGCCACCAGCTCGATACCTTCCACAGATCCACGCATAACAATCAGGGCATCTTCTTCGCCAGATGACTTACGTGCTTTGGTAATGCGATCCTTGTAGCGCTTGGAATCTTTAAATTTCAGCGGATCCACAGGCTGAAGATCGGCGGCTATCTCGCTGCCTGACTCAGGGTCCAGAAAACCTTCCAGGCGTTTCCGAGCACCAATTTTCATATGAAAATCGCACTTTGGACAGACCTGTAGATTGCGCTCTAGCTCGGCCCGGTACAACAATGCCCCACAGGAACTACATTTATCCCAGAGCCCTTCTGGAATCGATTTTTTGCTATCCCCCTGAACACGGATGCTATTGGGTATCAGACGACTCAACCAGTTCATTGATTAAACTCCCACCGCGGCATCCATCGCCGTTCTTAATTGACCAACCAAATCGGCAGCTGCTCGAATACCTGCCTGCCCCGGAGCTGATTCCAGCTGTTTGATAATCGCACTACCGACCACTACCGCATCACTAAATGCGGCTACGATCGCAGCATCCTCCGGACTACTAATGCCAAAGCCCACACCAACCGGTGCGCCGCCTAAAGCCTTTAGGCCTTCAACGGTTTCTCTGACCTGCGAAAAGTCCGCTTTGATACCACCGGTAACCCCTTTGACAGACACATAATATAAAAAACCCGAGGAGGCATCGGCAATCATCTGGCTACGATCCGGCCCACTAGTCGGAGCCACCAGAAATACCGTATCAAGCCCTACCTTGCTCAAGGTCGCCCGATAATTACCAGACTCTTCAACAGGCATATCAACCGTTAACACTCCATCAACACCCGCGTTCTGCGCTGCTGAGGCGAATTCCTCATAACCCATTCGCTCGATCGGATTTAGATACCCCATTAACACCACCGGGGTCTGCTGATCCTGCGTCCGGAACCGTGCAACCAACTCCATCACATTGGCCAGAGAGACATTATGTGCTAATGCTCTTTCATTAGCCTGCTGAATCACCGGCCCATCAGCCATAGGGTCAGAAAAAGGCACTCCCAATTCCAGAATATCGGCGCCGGCTTCGACCAGCTCATACATCAGCTGCTCACTGGTATCCAGGTCCGGATCACCCGCCGTAACGAAGGTAATTAATGCTGTTTTTCCCTCAGCCTGCAGACGATGAAAGCACTCAGCGATACGCTTTCTTTGACCGCTCATACTTCAATTCCCTGCAGTGCAGCTACCGTATGAACATCCTTATCACCCCGGCCAGACAGACAGATGAGCACCGCTTGATCAGCCGACATTGAAGCTGCCAATTCAACCCCATAAGCCATTGCATGGGATGATTCAAGCGCAGGCATAATGCCTTCGGTCAGCGTGAGTTGATGAAAAGCGGCCATCGCCTGATCGTCAGTAATGTTGACGTAGCCAACCCGGCCACTTTCTTTGAGCCAGGAATGCTCCGGGCCGACGCCGGGGTAATCCAGACCCGCAGAAATCGAGTGGGTTTCGATGATCTGACCGTTATCGTCCTGCATCAGGTAAGTACGATTGCCATGCAAGACCCCGGGTCGGCCCGCACATAAAGGCGCCGCATGACGACCCGTATCAACCCCATCACCGCCTGCCTCAACGCCAAAAATTTCTACCTGCTGATCTTCTAAAAAGGCATGAAACATTCCAATTGCATTAGAACCACCACCAACACAGGCAACCACGGAATCGGGCAACCCACCATGTTGTTTGAGCATCTGCTGACGCGATTCTTCACCGATGACAATCTGAAAGTCCCGAACCATCATCGGGTAGGGGTGAGGCCCTGCTACGGTGCCAATGATATAAAAAGTGTTATCAACATTGGCCACCCAATCTCGCATCGCTTCATTCATCGCGTCTTTAAGCGTTTTGGAGCCAGACTCCACGGAAACTACGGTCGCCCCTAACAAACGCATGCGATAAACATTCAAGGACTGGCGCTGAATATCCTCTGAGCCCATATAAACCACGCATTCCAGTCCAAGACGCGCCGCCACGGTTGCTGTTGCAACCCCATGCTGACCAGCACCGGTCTCAGCAATGATGCGCTTTTTGCCCATGCGCGCCGCCACCAGAGCCTGACCAACCGTGTTGTTAATCTTGTGGGCACCGGTATGGTTGAGGTCTTCACGTTTCAAATAGATGGCTGCTCCACCGACTTGTTGGGTCAAGCGTTCGGCCAGGTACAAGGGCGAAGGACGACCAACATAATGTTGTAAATCAGCATTAAGTATCTGTTGAAATTCAGGGTCTGCTTTGCATGCCGCGTAAGCCTCCTCCAGTTCTCGAAGCGGCTGCATTAATGTCTCGGCGACAAACTTTCCACCAAAATCTCCGAAGTGTCCTGCTTCATCGGGTAATGACCCGGCTTTACTATTTTGTTGCTGTTTCAACACGCTTTACCAAGTTTATAAATTGACGAATTTTTGCCGCACTTTTCACCCCAGGGGCGGTTTCAACGCCACTGCTAACATCAACAGCATAGGGGGTTGCTATCTCAAGCGCGCTGACAATATTACTGCTATTTAGCCCACCCGCTAATACAATCGGCAACTCTAAATTTGCCGGGATCCTCTGCCAGTCGAAGGTTTGACCGCTGCCGCCATACTGGTTCGGGTCAAAGCTGTCTAATAGCAAACCCGCTGCGCCCTGAAACTGATCAGCCCAATCACTAACCGAGCAGTCTGGTGCCATACGAACCGCTTTCAAATAGCGTTTTCCTAGTGATGCACACAGCTCCGGTGATTCATCACCGTGAAACTGCAACAAATCCAGGTCGACCTGATCACAGATGTCTGCGACCTGCTGAGCTGAATGATTTACAAACAGCCCAACTCTGGTCACAAACGGCGGCAATCCATGGATAATTTCTGTCGCCTGCTCAGGTGTTACATAGCGGGGACTGGGCGGATAAAACACCAACCCGATTGCATCCGCACCCGCAGCAACGGCTGCCTGAGCATCCTCCGCTCGGGTAATTCCACAAATTTTAACTCGGGTCACACCCACTCCAGACGCTATTCATGGTCAATTGCAAATTTTCATTTTCCGCTGCGCTCCAGTCAGGATAGTCCACCCCAACAAGATAGAGCCCATTGGGAGGCGCAGTCACACCGCCACGACGTCGATCACGAGCAGTCAGCACTTCGCTAGACCACTCAATCGGTCGTTCACCGATTCCAATTGCCATTAATACACCAACCAGATTTCGCACCATATGGTGCAAAAACGCATCCGCGCTGACATTAACTTCAACTACATATTCTCGCCGATTAACATCTAGGCGACGAATGGTTCGAACCGGACTGGCAGCCTGACACGCGACCGCGCGATATGAAGAGTAATCATGGGTCCCTATGAGTGCATTAGCCGCGCTCTGCATCCGCTCTACATCAAGATCTCTAGGCTGATGAAGTAATTGCCGGGCAAATACAGCTGACCCAGCCGGGCGATTGTAAATCAGATAGCGATAGTGCCGTTGAATTGCCGAAAAACGTGCACTGAAAGAATCATCGACCTGACGTGCCCAGACCACTCTGACGTCGCGAGGTAGATTGCTGTTGCAGCCCCGAACCCAGGCTTTAGGCTGGCGCTCGTTTGCACAGGTAAAGCTAACCACCTGACCTAAAGCATGTACTCCGCTGTCAGTACGACCGGCACAAATAGTCGACACGGGCTGCGCCGCAACTACAGAAATAGCCTGCTCAATTAATTGCTGAACAGACAGGCCATTAGACTGTATTTGCCATCCGACATAATTGGTGCCGTCATATTCAATGCCCAGGACCACCATTAACTATCGGCGATCTTGAAACAGCATTGAACAGTCATCATGCCACTTTCCCCAACGCCCGCCTAACAGCAAACGTACAGCTGATTAATGGATTTATAGTCAAGAAATAACCATCGGATGAATAAGTCGCATCGTATCTGCGAGTAACTAGAAGGTGCGCAAGACTGACGGACAAGAGAGTGGGAACATATATTCGGGATGTTCT
>JAESTY010000135.1 GCA_016763355.1 Immundisolibacteraceae bacterium | reverse complement strand
TTGCCTCGGCCAGTCTGGCCAAACGAATTGATGATGCCCAGCCCAAACTGGTCATCACCGCGGACGCCGGAATGCGTGGCGGCAAGATTATTCCCTACAAACCATTACTCGACACCGCCCTGGAGCTGGCTGATCACAAACCGGATCATGTACTGCTGGTGAACCGTGGCCTCGATCAAGACCTGCATTGGCTAGAACCCCGCGACATCGACTACGCTAGCCTCGCTGAGCGCTTTGAGAACGTTGAGATCACTCCAACCTGGGTCGACTCTAACCACCCTAGCTATGTGCTCTATACATCCGGCACCACAGGCATGCCCAAAGGCGTTCAGCGTGACACTGGTGGCTATGCGGTCTCATTAGCCGCCTCGATGGAATATATCTATGGCTGCCAGCCCGGTGAAACCATTCTCACCACCTCTGACATCGGCTGGGTGGTTGGCCATTCTTACATCGTCTACGGGCCGCTCATTCACGGCATGACTTCTATTGTTTATGAAGGTTTACCGGTGCAGCCAGACCCAGGTATCTGGTGGAAACTGGTAGAGAAATATAAGGTCACCACCATGTTCTCCTCACCGACGGCTATCCGGGTATTGAAAAAACAGGACCCCAAATACTTCACCGCCCATGACACCAGCAGCCTGAGAACTCTCTTTTTAGCTGGTGAACCCCTCGATGAAACTACCCACGGCTGGACCACCGACATTCTCAAAACCCGGGTAGTCGACCACTACTGGCAGACCGAGTCGGGCTGGCCAATTCTGGCTAACTGTGCAGGGCTTGATCCACAACCCCCGATCAAACCCGGCTCACCGACCTGGCCGGTGTATGGCTACCAGATGGAAATGGTCGATGAACAGCTGCAGACCCAGGACGATAACGTCAAAGGCAAACTGGTTATTAAGTTACCGACGCCACACGGGTTTATGTCGACTGTATGGGGCGATGACGAACGCTTCGTTAAGCAGTATTTTCTTCAGCGTGGAGACGACTGGCTCTACACCACCGGCGACTATGCGGTTAGAGATAGCGATGGCTATTATTTCATTCTTGGCCGTGATGACGACGTCATTAATGTCGCCGGGCACCGACTCGGCAGCCGTGAGATCGAAGAAACCCTGAGTTCTGCAGAAGGGCTGGTCGAATCTGCGGTGATCGGCGTCAAGGATGAACTCAAAGGCCAGGCTGTTACCGCATTTGTGGTGTTACAGAAAGGTATTCCAGACTCCGACAGTGATCACCAGCAGGAACTTAAACGTTTGCAACTGCACGTCGATCAACAGTTAGGGGCCATCGCTCGGCCATCGACGATTTATTTCGTCACCGCGTTGCCAAAAACCCGCTCCGGCAAAATTATGCGCCGCACCATGCTTGCCCTGGTTGAAGGCCAACCGGTAGGCGATATTTCCACCATCGAAGACCGTCAGGCCCTCGATGACATCGAACAGTTATTGGCTGGTTTAAAACAGAGTTAGGCACCCGGTTTTAAAACTGGAATATCGATATTTCCAGTTTCACAACCAAATCTACGGCGACAAAAAAAAGCCGCATCAACCAGGTTGATGCGGCTTTTTTTGTGATTGACTAGATGGCCCTTAATAGCGGCCAGCAAAGTCGTTAGCTATTGAATAGTGAACAACTTATCAAAGTTTGATACCTGCAATATTTCCAGAATATCCTTATTACAGTTAACAATTACCTGACGGTCACTATTACAGCCAAGACGATCCCGCAGAATCAATAACATGCCTAGCGCCGAACTATCCATATATTCGGTACCCGCCATATCGATAATGAACTTCGACGGCTCACCTTCCCGCAAAACCGATTCATACGCGTCGCGAAAATCGCCGTGGAGGTTGAAATCAAAACGCCCATCAATTCTGAGTATTACACCCTGATCGGTCTCTTCAACATTTACCGTCGCCATAAAAAACTCCTTACTAAACCCATAACCAAATCTTAGAGATATTCGGCTGATGTAAAAATGCGTCACACCAACAATGATTACCTCGCCTCACCTGCGTAAGTTAACGGCGAAAATGGCTATAACTTTAGGGCGATTATGCAGAGAAAAACTGGGGTATAAGTTGAGAGATCCATTGATTTAGGGACCCCGGCAGTGATCAGCGAAGCATCATCCGAGCAAGGCAATCAGGACGGCCTAGAAACCACGCTAAATCAGTTCAGCTTAAGCGTAACGATCCACCAAACCGACTGATTGGCGCACCACCAGCCCACCTTCATCGCTCACAAGGTCGTCGCTATCCAACAAGCTAGTTTCTGTATCGGTAGATTCGTTGTCAGCAAACTGACTACCTCGTGAATCCTGATCAGCGACATGGCTATCCTGCAGCGTCAATCCCTGTTGTTCGAACAGCTCGCGTAACCTCGGAGTGGCACCTTCTAACAGCTCCCTCACCGATGCATGGGGCGATATCATGGTGACGCTGGCTTTATCGTCCTGAATCTGAATCTGTAATTCTATCGGGCCCAAATTAGCTGGGGTAACCGTTATTTGAGCCTGCTGCAGACCCTGTTTGGTCGCCATAACCACCCGCTGAGCAACCGCAGCTCCCCAACGAGGGTCATTAACAGGAATATCAATTGGGGCCAGGCCGGATTTGCCAACCACGGATCCAGCACTAGCCCCCTCGCTGCGAGCTCCACCAGCGATCAGGTCTACCATCTGACCATTATTACCCGTGGGTAATTCCTGAACAGATAGAGAAGAATTAAATGATGTCGGTACCGACGGCAGTGGGTCACCACTAATCACGGCAGTCGGCTTAATTTGAATGGCCTCTGCCGGCGCTGATGGCACTGCATTGGTTCGGGCTGTGGCTGTGTCGACGAATTTGACCCCCCGCTCAGATAGCAACTGTCTATCCTGGCCAGTCAGGGATGAAGCAATATCGTCAATTTCACCAGCTGCTGCCACACCTCCGCCCGGTGGGCTTTTTACAGTTCCCGTAGTCAACGGCTGGCCTGCTAACACCGCGCTACGTTCGATCAAACCAGCAGCGGTAGATGGGGCATCCTTAGCAACTAAGGTCGGCACAGTTGGTCGTAACACGGGTTCTAAAAGTTTTTCCACAACCT
>JAESTY010000134.1 GCA_016763355.1 Immundisolibacteraceae bacterium | reverse complement strand
CCTGCCGCTGGTTCTCAAAGCCATCGAGCAAGCCGGTAACAGCGACGCCCCGTTGCAGATTGAATTCCGAGTTATTGAAGTCGATGGTGATGTCCGCAACATCGTGCTCTACGGCGAAACCGAGACCGACGCCGACGGTACCTTTATGTCGGCAACCGGCGTATTCCGTGATATCACCGAACAGAAACATACCGAATCACGCTACATCGAATTGGGAAAATTACTGGAAGGTTCCAGAACCGGGCTGGTAATCGCACGGGTGAGTGATCTTTGCGTACTATTTGTGAACCAGAAATACTGCAGTGACAGCGGTTTTAGCGTTGAAGAAGTTGTTGGTAATTCCTGCGCAGATATTATTAGCGACTGGAATCCAGAACAGATCGAGCAGCTGTTTACCTCGGTTGCCAGCAATGAGATGGACAGTGAAAACTGGTCTTTCCAGACCGCACATATGGTTAAAAAAGATGGCACTAGCTACCCAAGCGACGCCTGGATTCAAACCACCGAATGGGAAGGTGAAAAGGTAGTGGCAGCCATGTTAGCGGACATCACTGACCGCATTGATTCGCAACAGGCATTAGAGCGTAGCGAAGAGAAATACCGACAGCTATTTGACGCTTTGCCCGATGGCGTGCTGCTCTTTAAACAGCCAGACATGACTATTATCGATTGTAATCAGGAACTTGCTACCAGCCATGGTTGGTCTCTTGATGAACTACGAGGTCAGAGTATCGGTGTATTGACCAGGCCCGAAGATGTCCACCGCCAGGGCAAAGCCGTTGCAGAACTAACCAACAACCCTAGAACTGTAGTCGCCGAGGCAATCAATATTCGCAAAGACAAAAGCGAATTTCCGGTTGAGGGCCATCTCAGGTCGATTAGGCTTAATAATGAACCCCATATTATTACCGTTGTTCGAGATGTCACCGAGCGCCACCGCTACATTAAAGAGCTCAAACAGCAAAAAGCCGACATCGAGCAATTTACCTACAGTATTTCCCACGATTTAAAGAGTCCGCTAGTCACGATCGAGGGCTTTTCAGAAATTCTTGCTGAGAATTTGGCCAACAATGACCTGGAAAATGCCCAGGATGATCTGCGCCGGATTAATAAAGCGGCAACTAAAATGCACAATCTACTCACAGAGCTACTCGAGTATTCCCGGCTGGGTATCACCCCACATACCAGTAAACCAACACCCATGAACAGCGTGATTGACGATGCGCTGGACCGGGTAGCTGGCCAAATCGTTGAAGCCTCAGCAAAAATCAACGTCGACCCCAGTCTGCCTAGCGTAATCGGTAATCCTGATCGCCTGGCTCAGGTCTATCAAAATCTGATTGATAACTCGATTAAGTTCCGCCGTGACAACAGTAGGGTCGAAATAGAACTCGGTTGGGATACCGAAAACAACTGTTTTTTTGTCGACGATAACGGCTGTGGGATCCCATTACAGTTTCAGAACAAGGTATTTACCCTTTTTGATCAGCTCGACCCCGAGCAACCTGGAACCGGCATAGGACTAGCTGCCGTAAAGCGAATCATCGATACCCATGAAGGAAAAATCTGGGTCGAATCACCATCACCATTAGGTGGCACCCGAATCTCTTTTTCATTGCGACTCAGCAACCATAATTAAAGCTGAAATGAATAAATCCTTAACTACTGAGCCCGATTCTTTACCGCTGGTTGTCCTCATAGAGGATGACCCGGACCACGCCGAGTTGATGAGGCGTTCACTCGTTAAAGCCGACATCGATATTGACCTGCTGCACCTCAATGACGGTAAAAAAGCCCTCGATTATTTTTTATCTATTAACGAAGAAACCGCCTTACCAAATTTGATCTTGCTGGATCTGAGCTTACCCAAGCTTGATGGCTGGCAGGTTTTGGTAAGACTGAAAAAATCGGCCTGCGCAGCAGTGCCCGTGGTTGTGTTGACCTCGTCTTCAAACCCGGATGACATCGCCAGGGCAACTCAAATGCATGCCAACAGCTATATCGCCAAGCCTGCGCGCTTGCAGGGCTATATCGACCTGGCTCAGGCCTTGTGTAGTTACTGGTTGGGCTGGAACAAGTTAGCACCAGGCATACTAAAATAGGCCTGTTCATACCTGTCCAACTGGCTTGCCGGTGCTGGTTTAAAGCCGACTATTATTGATAGTCACCAGAACGCAGCACCTTACCGTTCTGAACACCGGTGGGTTCACCATTGTGGTAAATCGATGCACCATTAACGATGACCCGGTCGATACCCTTGGCCTGAGAATAGAGTCTTGGCGCACCGGCTGGCAGGTCATAACGGGTGGTTGGGCGCACATCAGAACCGATGGTCTGCTGATCAAAAATCACGATATCGGCCGGATTGCCAACCTGTAGCCGACCACGATCTTTAAGACCAAAAATATCCGCCGGCTCTGAGGTGATTCTTTTTATCGCGTATTCAAGTGTCATAACCTGTTTCTCGCGCACCCAATAACCCAGCAGAAAGGTTGCATAGCCAGCTTCACAGAGCATGTCGCAATGAGCGCCGCCGTCGGAGAGACCAATCATGGTGCGCGGATCGTTAATCAGCTCTGGAATCCGCTCCCAGTCATTGTTGGCGGCTGAGCCGACAAAACGCATCGCCAGGTTATCTTCCAGTGCGAGATCAAAAAAGGTATCAAAGTCATCGGTGTCGCGCCCAGCGCTGATTTCGGCAATCGTTTTTCCGACGTATTTTTCCAATTGCGGATTCTTTACACTCTGCACCAGGGTAGAAGGAAACTGACCTGCATAGATGGCGCCCTGAGCCATGTTGTCACGCAACTGTTGACGAAATTCCGGATCTTTGCAGGTCTCGGCGACCTCCTCCACTGGCCTGTTAAACAGCACCTGCCCAGCAATAGTATCGGCCAGAATCAATGGGTTAGAGCTGAGACTGAATTCAGCTGTTAACGGCCGACTCAACACCTGGGGGATGGCGCCACGCTTTATCAATGGATCAGCTTTAGCCAACATATTGGCGGCGGCCTCGGGCTGGTCCTTACGGTTAAATACTGCCAACCAGGAAACCGGCCGCTGACTTTCAGCCAACAGCAGGTCGATAACGTCATACTCGTCCTGACCGAGGGTGCCGATTTTTTTGACCACTGCCACCTCAATAATTCCACGGCCAAGATCCCGTAAAACATTCGAATAGGCTTTGAGTTCCTGGTCGCTGGCCAACCGTGTCGCCAATGGTTTGCCCTGCCAACCAATATGCTGATTCATCGGGCTCAGGGAGAACCCGAACGCACCTGCCTGCATGGCGTCGCTGAGCATCTGGGTAAGCTGCTCGGTCTCTTTATCATTAGCTCCGCGCTCTGAGGCATCTTCACCGAGCACGAAAGTGCGAAACGGCGCTAATGGCACCAAAAATGCTGTATTGATCGCGATGCGACTGGCCGCCGCCACATCCATGTATTCGCTAAAGGTTTCCCACTGCCAGTTAATGCCTGCAGTTAGAGATTCGGCGGACATTCCCTCAACCGTAATCAGATCAGCCTTGGTCATCTCGCGCTGGTCAACCCGACAGGGCGCAACACCCACCCCACAGTTGCCCATGACCACGGTAGTCACCCCATGTTCACTGGAACTTGACAGCAAAGTATCCCAGCTAATCTGGGCATCGTAATGGGTGTGAGGATCGACAAACCCTGGACAGACAATCTTGCCGGTGGCGTCGATGACCTCAGTGGCGTCGGAGCCAAGTTTGCCGATTTCAACCACCATGCCGTTATTAACTGCCACATCGGCGACGAATCGTTCAGCTCCGGTGCCATCCACCACGGTGCCGTTTTTAATTAACAGGTCGTAGCTCATATCCCTTCCTCTTGATTCCGAATTAGCAAACTTTAGATTGCCTGTTTTTTTATCCTACAGATATTAACGTAACCGAAAACACAAAGCCCCGTTTTAACAGCATCAGACTCAAGTTCACACAGCTTTTAGCCGACTAGAGCAGAGACTAAAACCCACCTATCCCACTAACAATAAAACCCATCGTCTTTTTTTAGAAGAACAACCCAGGATTGTCCATGCTTTTCAAGGCGACAAGATGACATCGGCACCTCAAACCGCAAGTACGGATTTGGTAGCCGCCCCGCTAAAAATGCCCAGCGAATTCCTTTACCTGGTCATCTTCATCTGTCTGGCACCCTATATTCTTTCTCTGTTCGGCGTTAATTTTGGTTCATCCGGCAAAACTGCTGATCTACATGCAATTGCCGACCTGGCGCCCCATTTACAACTTGAATTCTTCTTCTCTCGCCTCTCCGGGGCCTTCACCCACACATTACTGGAGTGGACCGCATTTTGTGTTGCCATACTCACGGTGTTTCTGGCAGCCAGCCATTACGTGATTTCCAAGAACCTGACCACATTGGTCATCGGTGCTGCACTTTTTCTGGCCGGCTGTATGGATGCATTCCATACATTGGCCGCAGATCGACTAATAGAAGCAGTAGCGGATAACCGCGACCTGATTCCATTTACCTGGGCTATTTGCCGAGTATTTAATGCCCTTATTTTGATTGGCGGCGTGTTACTGCTGCTGAGCAATCGCGGTGAAAAATCTGAAAAAACCAATCTAAAACTGCTGGCTATTGTCTTCATGGCGGCTGTGGGAATTGCCTATGCGATCATCCACTACAGCGCGGTCAGTCACTCCCTGCCCCAGACCCAGTTTCCTGACGGCCTGGTCACCAGACCCTACGATGTTATTCCGCTGGTGCTATATCTGTTTGCGGGTCTGTTCCTGTTTCCCTATTTTTATCGCCAGCAGCCGAGTGTGTTTGCACATGCGCTGGTGATCGCGATGATTCCGGAAGTAATGGTTGAAATGCACATGGCTTTTGGTTCTACCTCGCTGTTTGATCACCATTTCAACATCGCTCATTTTCTCAAAATTTTTGCCTACGCAGTGCCCTTTCTCGGGCTACTGATGGATTACATTCACACTTACGAGCAGAAACAGAACGAAGCCAAAACCCGCGAGTTGACCGAACAGGCACTGCAAAGATACACGCTGGAGCTGGAACGCAGTAACAAGGACCTGAATGATTTTGCCTATGTGGCTTCCCATGATTTAAAAGCGCCACTGCGCGGCATCATGCAGTTAGCAAGCTGGATAGAAGAGGACCTCAAGGACAGTATCGGCGACCAAACCAAAGAGTATCTGCACTTGATGCGCAGCCGTACCGGGCGGCTCGAGCAGCTACTTAACGATTTGCTGGCCTATTCCAAAATTGGCCACAACCATGGTGACATCAAGCCGGTAAATATCACCGAATTAGTAGAAGATATTTTCCGAATGCTCGACCCGCCGACCGGGTTCGCGCTGCATTGCGATGACAACTTACCCACCATCAATACCCTGGTGGTACCCCTGGAACAGATCCTTCGGAACCTGATCAACAATGCGATCAAACATCATCATCTAGACCAGGGCAGTATCTCAATTCGTGTCGATTCCAGGGAAACCGGTTACCAATTTTCAGTGGTTGACGATGGTCCGGGCATTCCGGCAGAACAACACAGCCGAGTTTTTGGCATTTTCCAAACCCTAAAACCTCGTGATGAGGTCGAAGGTAGCGGTATGGGACTGGCCATTATCAAAAAATTACTCGATACCTATCATTGTCTTATCACCGTTGAATCTGACGGATCTCGTGGTACTAGCATGCAGTTTAGCTGGCCGTCTGAACAAACCCTCAGGAACTTCATCAATGAACAATAATGACTGCAAACCTATCTCGATCTTGCTAGTCGATGATGATGATATCGACGCTATGGGGGTCGAAAGAGCCCTCAACAAAATGAAGCTCGCCAACCCGTTCTTTAGAGCCCGAGATGGCATAGAAGGGCTGGAGATGCTCAGAGCACAAGAAATAGACCAACCGTTTTTGCTACTGCTGGATCTGAATATGCCGAGAATGTCCGGTATTGAAATGCTCAGAGAGCTCCGTAAAGATCCAGCACTGCGAAGTACCGTAGTATTTGTGCTGACCACCTCTGACGACGATAAAGATAAGGTAGCGGCCTACAACGAAAACATTGCCGGATATGTTGTTAAAAACAAACTCGACACAGGTTTTGACGATCTACTTCAGCTGCTAGACCACTACTGGCGGCTGGTTGAATTTCCGGTCATCCGACCATAATCACCTTGACCACCTTAATAACGAGAGCAGCTAGTTGAAGCTTCTGATCATTGACGACGATGTGGTCGATCGCATGAATACCATGCGCAACCTCCAGAGACCTGGGCAAACCATAGAGGTGACCGAGGCTAGTTCCGCAGAGGCCGGCCTGGCCCTGGCCCTGGAGACATCGTTTGATTTGCTGTTACTAGACTATCAATTACCCACCATGACCGGACTTGAACTGCTTATTTCCCTGCGTAGTCCACCGACCAACAATACGCCAGTGGTGATGCTCAGTCACACCAACGATGAAGAGCTGGCTCTTAAATGCATCGAACATGGAGCCCAGGATTTTATTGTTAAAAGTGAGGTCACCGCGCCCCGCCTGATGCGGGCCATTTCTCACGCCCGTGAACGCCACAAAATTGAATCGGAATTACGAGAGAGCCGTGAGCAGCTGCGTTATCTGGCAGAGGTAGACTCGCTCACCGGACTGGCAAACCGGCATATGTTTGAACGTGGATTAACCAACGCATTACCGCTGGCAGAACGCCAAAACACCGAACTCGCATTAGTGATGCTGGATCTGGATAAGTTTAAAGATATCAACGATACCCTTGGGCATGTGATTGGCGATGAATTACTCAAAGAGGTCGCCAAACGTTTAACAACCGCGGTCAGAGAAGGCGACCTGCTGTGTCGCCTCGGTGGTGATGAATTCGCCATTTTAATCCACAACCTGGACAACATTGAACTCGCCGAGCGGCTTACCCAGCGCATTCTACGGACCTTAAAACAGCCGCTGATGATTGAAGGCCACGAGATCAGCATCTCAGCCAGTATGGGGATTGCCAGCTATCCGGACTGTGCAACCGATGCTGTCCAGCTAATGAAATGTGCCGATGTTGCGCTCTATCGTTCTAAGGACGCGGGCCGCAATCAATCACACTTTTATTCCAAAGAACTGCACGAAAAAATTCAGAAACGTGTTGAACTCGAACATGATTTACGCGGTGCCCTGGATCGCGATGAACTGGTGCTCTACTATCAGCCTCAAATCGGTGTCAGCGATCAGAAAATCACCGGCGCTGAAGCGCTTATTCGCTGGCAACACCCAACTAAAGGTCTTATTCCTCCGGACAAATTTATTCCGATTGCTGAAGACACCGGACTGATCGTCGAAATCGGTGACTGGGTACTCGATAAGGCCTGTCAGCAGTTGCAGAAATGGCGCATTAAATTCAACGCCACCGACCTCAATTTATCTTTATCCGTCAACCTGTCTGCCCTGCAACTAGGCAGTCACAGTTTTGTTGGCAACGTTGAATCCACCATGCAGAAGTACGATATTCCCCATCAGCGACTCGAGCTTGAACTTACCGAAAGTGCGGTTAGCGAAAATACCGAGGTCAGCACCCAGCTGCTAGAGAATTTGTCACAACGGGGTATTAAACTGGCGATGGATGATTTTGGTACCGGATACTCATCCCTGTTACAGCTGAAAAACTACCCATTCCAGGTGTTAAAAATCGACAAATCGTTTATTCATTCGATTTCAGACAATAACAGCGACGAAACTTATCTACATGCCATCAATGCCTTCGCAAAAATCCTGGGCCTGCAAGTTGTGGCCGAAGGCGTCGAAACTGCAAAACAAAAAGCCCTGTGCGAGAAACTTCTGTTCGATCGTATGCAGGGTTATTACTTTTCCAGACCAATTCCTGCCGCCGAATTCGAAAAAGCCTATCTGCAGAAGCCCTGACACGTTTTGGCGTCACTCCACAGCTAGCTCGAAATTGGCCCGATCATACTCCGTTAGCACGCTGACCAGCGCGACCCAATCCAGGCCTGACCAAAAGAAGCTCCTGTAACAACCGGTAAACCGAAAAGCAGACTAGAATAGCGGCATAAAAACCCCACTATCACCGTGCGCTTCTGCAGTGATTTTAAGTGCCTTTCAATTCTGTTCCGTGAGCCTGACGTGCCAGCCAACTCCCCCGTTGAAACCGTAGATACGATTATCAATGCTTGCTGGATCGTACCAGTAGTACCGAACAACCAGCTGCTTACTGATCATTCCTTAGTGGTCCACGACGGCAAAATCAAAGCGATATTGCCGACCGAAAAAGTAGTTCAGCGTTACTGCTCTGACCGGGTCGTCGACTGCAGCGCCCATTTATTGATTCCGGGATTGGTGAATAGTCATACCCACGCACCCATGTCACTAATGCGTGGACTTGCGGACGACCTGCCATTACAGACCTGGCTAGAAGACCATATATGGCCGGCAGAACAGGCCCATGTGAGCACAGAGTTTGTCGCTGCCGGAAGCCGATTGGCAATCGCAGAGATGATCTGTAGCGGCACCACCTGTTTTGCCGATATGTATTTTTTCCCCAACATCACTGCCTCGATCGCCGAACAAGCTGGCATGCGAGCCGTGATCGGCCTGGTGCTGATTGACTTCCCCAACAGCTGGGCAGCAACACCAGAGGAGCATTTGCGACTCGGCCTACAGCTCCACGACCAATATGTCAGCTCACCGCTGATTACTACCCAATTCGCGCCCCACTCCGCTTATACAGTCAGTGATCAATGGCTAGAGCAGGTAGCAACCCCGGCCGAAGAGCTCGACCTTCCGATCACCATTCACATACACGAGACTGCAGCTGAAGTTGAGCAGAGCCAGACCCAACACAAGATGCGGCCACTGGAGCGCATTAGCCAGCTCGGATTGTTGTCCTCCCGGTTGCAGGCCGTGCATGCCACCCAGCTGTTACCTGACGAAATCGAAACCCTCGCACAGCACGGAGCTAGCGTTGTTCACTGCCCACAATCCAACATGAAACTTGCCAGCGGCGCCTGCCCCGTTAATCAACTACTCAATAGCGGCGTCAATGTCTCTTTGGGCACCGATGGCGCAGCCAGTAATAACAATCTGAATATGGTCGAGGAGATGCGCTGCGCGGGCCTGCTTGGCAAACTCACCGCCAATGACGCCGCCGCATTGCCCGCCCATACCCTGCTGGAAATGGCCACCATTAATGGTGCACGGGCACTCGGGCTTGATCAGCAGATCGGCAGTCTGGAACCCGGTAAGGCCGCCGATATCACCGCTATTCGACTCGATACCCTACATACCGTGCCAGTTTTTGATCCGCTATCGGCGTTGATCTACGCCAGTGGCCGCGACAATGTCACCGATGTCTGGGTGGCCGGGCGACAATTGCTTAAAGATGGCGAGTTGCTGACCCTGCACCCACCGACCCTTATCAAGCAAACAGCCCAATGGCGGCGACAACTACAAAGTTAAGGATTAAGGTTTGAAAGGCAATCCCATTGAAGGCATCGGTTATCTGTTTCGCGGTGCAAAAATCATCACCAATCCTGTTCTAAGAAAATTTGTAATCGCGCCGATCGTGGTCAACCTGGTGCTGTTCATGGCCATGATCGGCTGGGCGGTTTCGCTATTTAGCGAACAGGTTGAACGACTGCAGAATATATTGCCGAACTGGCTGAGCTGGCTGGAATGGCTAATCTGGCCACTACTGGTGTTAGCCCTGTTACTGACCGTAAGCTACACCTTCGTTATGCTGGCCAATATCATTGCAGCACCTTTTAACGGCCTGCTCTCTGAACGGGTCGAGCTGCTGCTCACTAACCAGCCATTACCGGAAACCCCGCTAAAACAGTTTCTCAGGGAATTCCTGCCGACCATTTTTAATGAGGTGCGCAAACTAACCTATTTCGCTCGCTATGCGATTCCAATCGGACTGCTCATGCTGTTTCCTCCGACCACTGCCATCGGCACCCCCCTGTGGCTGGCTTTTACCAGTTGGATGCTGGCGCTGGAGTATCTTGATTACCCGATGATCAACAACAAAATTCTATTCCCCCAGGTTCGCCAGAAAGCTCGCCAACTGCCCCTAACTACCTTTGGTTTCGGCCTGGGGGTGATGATTGTTAGCACCGTACCGCTGCTAAACATTCTGGTCATGCCAGCCGCAGTCGCTGGTAGTACTGCCGCCTGGGTCGATAAATACAAACAGTTAGAAACCACTTAATGACATTAACTGCTAACCGAAAGCGTCGGCTTTGATGACAACGACATCCGGCCGTCACTTAGATTTCGCTATTACTAATCGGCCCTAAAAACCAAAAACGGGGCCATTGCAGCCCCGTTTCGATCAAAGCAGAAGACCTTAATCAGAGCACCACATCAAAGCCTTCAAAGTTGGGCGCGCCCTGATAGATGTCCTTATTAGCACCGGCACCAGCATGGGCTTTTTTGAACGAATCCGAGTGGGTCCAGTCTTCGAACACCTGTCGGTTCTCCCAGGTCGCATGGGAGGCGTAGAGCGTGTATTCATCATTGGTAGCGCCGCGTACCAGATTGAACTTCTGAAACCCAGGCACCTCGCTGAGATAACTATCCCGGTTACGCCAGATAGCCTCGAAATCTTCTTCACGACCCAGATTAATTTTGAAACGATTCATTGCGATAAACATAGGATTACCTCGACAGCTACTGGATTAAGTCATTCAAATTAGATCTGAAACCTTAACGCCGGCCACCGGAACGACGCCGACCACCGCCTTTTCCTGAGCCCGGTCTCGGCGGGCTCTTTTCGTGGCGAACTCGACGACCTGGTTCCACCAACATCTCCGGATCCACCGGCGCTGTCGGAATTTTGTGATCGATATATTTCTCGATATCAGGAATCGAGTAAACGTAGGTTTCACAACCAAAACTAATCGCATCGCCAGTAGCGCCAGCGCGGGCGGTACGACCGATCCGATGTACATAGTCTTCGGCATCTTCGGGTAAATCATAATTAATAACGTGGCTAACACCCTCGATGTGCAGCCCACGGGCAGCAACATCGGTGGCCACCAATATATCGAGTTCGCCATTCTGGAACTCACCTAGCAGTCGCTGGCGTTTTTTCTGCGGCACATCTCCGGTCATCAGACCGACCCGATATTCAGCACCGGCCAGATAACCCCAGACCCGTTCACAGGTGCCCTTCATATTGGCAAACACCATGGTGCGATGAAAATCATTTTGCTTGAACAACCCTAGTAAAAGCGGAATTTTTTCCTGATTGGCGACGTGATACATCACCTCTTCGACCTTGTCCGCAGTAATTTTATCTGCTTCAACTTTCACCTCCTGCGGGTTATTCATATGCTCATAAGCCAGTTCGGTAACCTTGGCTGATAAGGTTGCCGAAAACAGCATATTTAGACGTTGTTCAGGAGCCGGAGTCTTGCGCAGCAACCAGCGCACATCTTTGATAAAACCCAGGTCAAACATACGGTCGGCTTCATCCAGCACCACCGCGTCAATTTTACTCAGGCTATAAACGTGCTGTTTACAGTAGTCGATTAACCGGCCGGGGGTGCCGATCAGGATGTCGACCCCTGCGGCAATCACATCGCGCTGCTTCTCATAATCCACACCGCCATAGGCCAACCCCAGGGTGATATCCAGGTCGCCAATCAACTGTTTGGCATCTTTATGAATCTGAATCACCAGTTCGCGGGTCGGCGCCATGATGAAAGCCCGCGGATGACGCTGTTCACGTCCCTCTTTCGGATCCTGGGTGAGTAATAAATTAAGCGTCGCCAGCAGAAAGGCGGCGGTTTTACCGGTGCCAGTTTGCGCCTGGCCGGCCACATCTCGACCGGCTAACAGCGCGGGTATTGCTTCGGATTGAATCGGTGTGCAGT
>JAESTY010000133.1 GCA_016763355.1 Immundisolibacteraceae bacterium | reverse complement strand
ATTTATGTTTGGACTCCCGCCAATGGGTTCCCAAAACCGGATAGAAGGTAGCGCCAACTGCAGTAAGCGCCATTAAAACCGGCCAGATCAGTCGTTGCGCGGCAGAATAGTAGGCGACGTCTGTGGTGTTAGATAGGGCTGACAGTGAGAGTAGTTCTAATGCATCATTAAAGACTACTAAAAACCCGATGCCTCCGATCGGGGTTGCTAATCTAATAAAGTTGAGTAAATCCTCTTTGGTTATCTCGGTGAACGACAAAGGGTCATCAGATCTGCCCAGTAGGTAACAGCCAACAAAATATACGGCCCTTGATAACGTATAGGCGGACAGTAAGCCGATTAACCCCAGATTATAATGCTCAACCGCGAAAATGGCAGGAACCAGGATAACAACAGAGAACGGTTCTGCAGCAACTCCTTTGGCGACCGTCAGAGTAGCCCTAAAAACAGCTTGATAGACCACCACCAATGAAAACGCGCTTAAACCAATTGCAGCAACAGCGCCGGCCTGAATAACATGGAGTTCGTAGTCCATTGCGAACATTGCAAGGATCATTAGAACCATTGCAATCGGTGTTTGAATTAATTTAGTAGCAAATAACAGCTGAAATAATTTATTACGTTGCGCAGGATCGGCTACTAGCTCGCGTATAAAAAGATCGGAGGTGCCAAAATCTAATACCCAGTCAGCAATCGTTAATACGGCAATTATTAGCGCGTATTCACCGAAAATATCGACGCCAAACCCTCTAACAATTAGTGCGATGGATGCAAGCCGTCCCAGGGCGCTGAGATTGCGCCCAATTGCCAGTGTGGCAGTGTTTTGAAAGAGTTTTTTCCCGAGGTCATCTGTGCCAAACGGGCTGGTTCCTTGGCTTTTTGGCTTATTGGTTTTATGTAACAAGTGTGTCACGCCCCTAATGTGGAAATCATGGTTGCTAATTGGGTTGGAGGTTTTATTTTTAGAGCCGTATCATGGAGTGGCTACAGAGTGCCAAAGACCGTTTTGTTATCCCCAGTAACCCGGCAATGTATCGCAAAATATATAGCTGCCGAACCAAAGAGCAAACAAAGTTCACTGTAACCCCGCTCCCAATGGCTTATCAACAGATAGTGGTAATGCCTGGGCTCCTAATTAACTTAGCGGGGTAGTTGATGTGTCGTTCAACGACTGGGGTTAGGTTGTCGAGTGATACCCAAACGATGAGAGGCGGGTTGAGTTTGATCTGTTAGATCGGTCGCTAGTAACTAGCTGGCCAAAACGAATTGTAAGAGATTGGCAAATACAGTTGGTCGAGCTACCCTTGAAGTAAATTTCAAATGAATTATTAAATAATTAAACCCTGCCCCATTATGTAAGGCCTTATTCTAATGAAACTTTTAATCAGCTACCCAAAAATCAGTTTGCCTAAGCTACTTGTGGTTCTGGTTGCTACACAATTATGGGCAGGCAAAAGTTCTGCAGACAGCGCCTCCTCGCCTCAAAACCTGGTTAACAACCCAGGTTTTGAAGTTGGCACAAATCACCAACCTAGTGGTTGGTATCGTGATTTAAAGAAGACCGGTAAAAAAGGGCGTATGGAGCTTAGTAACAAACAGGTTCACAACGGTCAGAAAAGTCTGCGCTTATTTCCAAATAAGAAAAACGATGCTTCCTTTCCCTTATCGGTTGCTCAAGAGATACCCACTCAGGGCCTTCGGGGTAAAAAAATCCACCTTTCTGGATATCTATCTACAGAACCTGGTGCGGTTGGATTGATCGGCATTATGTCCTCAGTCAAGGGTAGTAGCGGCAAATTCGAGATGCTATCGCAGATTCCGAATGGTAATCAATGGCAATTTAATTCCATGTCCTATTTGGTTCCTGACGATCCTTCAGTAAAGCTGTATGTATCGTTAATCGTATCCGGCACAACCGGTAGTGTAGGTTTTGACGACGTTCGAATCTCTAGAAATGGTCTGCCTAGAACTGACACCAAAGTGCCTGCGGGTAGTGCAGGTTCGGACCAGGTTCGAATCTCCCCGAGTAGTGTCGCTAGAATTGAATCTCCAGTGAGCACAGAATGTAAAGATAGCGGGCTAAAAGCAGCGATAAAGATTAGCGCCGACGACCTGGTGCGAGAGATTCCTGACTCTATGTTTGGAGCTAACATCGAGTGGCCCTGGAATGCCACAGGACTTTGGAACGAGGGTCAGCAGAGGGTTGACCCAAAGGGAAAAGGGCTGACTAAGGCGCTCGGTGTCAAATTGATTCGGTTTCCCGGCGGTATTGATTCTGATTTTTACCATTGGCGTGATGGCATCGGCGCGTTTAGTAAGCGTCCAGAAGTCAAATATCGTGCAGGCAATGTCGGTAAAACTCGTCCGAATTTCGGTACTGATGAAGCGCTCGCATTTGCCGAAGATCTTGGTGGAGAGTTGTTGATTACGGTTAACGCGGGAACGGGGACGGCTGAAGAGGCTGCGGATTGGGTCCGTTACGTTAATAAAGATCAACTGCGCGTGCGCTATTGGGAGGTTGGCAATGAACTTTATATCAGCTCTGCAGAACCTCATACCAAATCAATTACTATTAATGGGGAGTCCTACGCTGACCGATTTCTAGAATTTGCTAAGGCGATGAAAAACGCTGACCCAAGAATTAAAGTTGGTGCGATCGGTGGCCTAAATGAAGGCATCTATCAGCAAATGAGCTATCCAGATTGGAATGTAGCTCTATTCGAGAAGGCTGCGGACTATATTGATTTCTTGGCAGTTCATAATGCTTATGCGCCAATTTTGACTGGAGATGAAAAAGACCAGACTGTGGGTGATGTCTATAAGGCTATGTTTGCACGGCCGGTTAGCATTGCAAATAATTTACGCAGGCAGACTGCCCAAATTGAAAAATATTTTGGTGATGATAGGGCTCGGCCGTTCATAGCCGTGACTGAATGGGGGCCGATCTTTCAATTTTTTCATGAAGGAAAGTTTGTCGATCACCCGAAGACCCTTGGTTCTGCAATCTATAGTGCAAGCACCTTCAAGGTGTTGCTGGAGTCTCCACTGACGCAGATCAGTGCGTTTTGGATGCTGAATGACTTCAGTGCATTAGGTTGGATGGGTTCACTGAATGACCATTTTCCGCCAGCTCCTGAATGGGCGGAAACTGCTCGGTATTACTCTTACCAGATGTTCAGTAAGCATTTCGGTAGTTGGGTCGTCGAAACGAGTGTTGAGAGCCCTACATTCGATAATGTTCGAGTGGGTTGGTCAGATAGCCACCGAAAGGTACCCTATTTAGAGGTAATCACCAGTTTAAGTAAGAGTGGCGATTCTTTGCATGTTCTGGTGATCAACAAGCATTTCGATGAACCTATTTATTCGAATCTTGCTATTGATGGGTTTACACCATCAGGTAAAGGGGTTCAATGGCAGTTGACCGGCCAAGGGGTTGATGCTCATACCGGTACTAAAGTGATAAAGGTACCCTGGATCACATGGGGTGAACAAGAAGGGTTCGAGAACAATCCACGGTTTCACAGAGGAGGCCAGGAAGAAATTGTCATGAATTCTAAAAAAATATCGGGTATCGAATCTAACTTTAGCCGCTGTTTCCCACCTATGTCGGTGACGACCTTAATCTTAGATAAATAATTTCTACCAAGGCTAGGTAGCGTATTAAATTAAAGGGGCGGCCTGCTTGTTGTTGTTTGGATTGGTTTGGAAAATTGCGAGTAGTGAATAGCGAAGACCAGAGCGCCGATGAAAAAGAAAATTCGTTGGGGCTGATTAACCCTTAATGCAAAGCCAAGAAAACCGTCAAAAAAGAATCCTAACATGGCCGCCAGGCAAGCGGCATTAATAACAAAAAGAGTGTCGTTGTCGGTTTTTATGTTCTGTATGGCCTTCCAGATGATCCCGGCCCAAAATGCCATGTATAAAAGAAACCCGAGTACTCCTGTTTCTCCCCACCAAAGATAATAAATGTTATGAACCGGTGGTACCCAGTTGTCATAGACACTAATGGAGAAGCTCAGATATGGCTCTACTGCAGCGGTGTAGCTGTTTAACCCGGTACCAAACATCCAGTGGTCAGAAATCAAACGATAAAAATCCGACAAAAACACCTCCCTTCCAACAGTTGCGTCATTCTTGCTGCTAAACAATCGCTTTAGAATTCGGTCAGAGAAAAGTGCCAGAGCAACGATTAGGGCGATGCTAGACCCCACTGCGGCAAGCAAGACTTGTCGGGCCAGCCGGCGATGCATCATCATCAATGTGAATAGCAGTACAAATGCGAGCGCAAAACTAACCCAGGCTGCCCGAGATTGCGATAATAGTAGACCTACAGTGCCCATCAATACGGCGATGATCAAAAACAGGCGGTATAACGGGTGTTTACTGATTAAGAAGGTGCCAATAATAAAAGGTAGTACTGTTGCTTGATAAATTCCAAAAATGTTAGCGTGTAGCAGGAGGCCGCTTGGTCTGAAAACTTGACT
>JAESTY010000132.1 GCA_016763355.1 Immundisolibacteraceae bacterium | reverse complement strand
CGGCCTGATCGATCATCGCGGCAATTTCGACCTCACTTAAAGGCTCAGGTAGATAGACCTTAAGTACAGAGATCTCAAACTCTTCCTGCTCAACCAGATCCATACGGCTGGCATCTGTGAACTGGCGAATCGACTCTCTGCGCTGTTTGACCATTTTATCGAGGGTGGCTAGCACCCGCTGATCGGTAAGCTCGATACGTTCGTCAATTTCCTGCTGTTTAATAGCCGCGCTGAACAGACGCAAAACCCCTAACTGCGGTTTAGCCCTGGCCTTCATGGCCGTTTTGATATCGGCCAGCAGAGTTTCTTTTAGTGACAAGAGTTGACGACTTCCAAATTAGATCTTGTGTCGACGCTCGAATTAACGACGACGACCAGGACCACGGCTACGGTTCATGCTGATACGTGCACGAGAAAGCTTTTTCAGATGACGCTTAACCGCAGCAGCGGCTTTACGCTTACGAACCTGGGTAGGCTTTTCATAAAATTCGCGACGGCGAACTTCGGTTAACACACCGGCTTTTTCACAACCGCGCTTGAACCTGCGCAGTGCAACATCGAAAGGCTCGTTTTCACGTAACTGAACTGAAGGCATAGAAGCTCCTGTCTGCTGGATTGAGACCACGCTCAACCCCGCTTTTAATAACGAATTTTAGGATTAGTAAAACAGTTCCCACAACACAATAACCACCGACAAGTTGGAGTCAGTAGCGCATAATAAGCATAGTGACGCGGGGAAACGGCCTATTGTACTGCATTCCCCCTACAGCCTGCTAGCGCAGAGTTGAGTTAATTCTATCGCCGGACAACCCTGCTACTCGGATTTTGTATTGAACCAGCCATTAATAACTCTCGGCATCGAAACCTCCTGCGATGAAACCGCAGTCGGCCTTTACCACCGAACCGAAGGCCTGCTTGCCCATCGATTATATAGTCAGATTGCCCTACACGCAGAGCATGGCGGCGTGGTACCTGAACTGGCCTCCCGCGATCATGTTCGCAAAATTCTGCCTTTAATTGATCAACTTCTAACCGAACAGGCCATATCACCGAGTGACCTTGAAGGCATCGCCTATACCCGCGGTCCGGGCCTGGTTGGCGCGCTGATGGTCGGTAGCACCGTGGCACAAGCCCTGGCCTGGGGCTGGGGGTTACCGACCCTTGCCGTTCATCACCTCGAAGGCCACTTGTTAGCGCCACTGCTGGAACCGGGTCAATCACTAACACCACCTTATCTGGCGCTACTTGTTTCTGGCGGGCACACCATGTTGATTGACGTTGCCGCAACAGGCAGCTACCAAATTCTGGGCCAGACCCTCGATGATGCGGTCGGTGAAGCTTTTGATAAAACTGCCAAATTGCTTGGGCTTGGCTACCCGGGCGGGCCTGCCATTGCCGAAGCCGCACTTGAGGGTGACCCAGAACAATTCACTTTTACCCGGCCAATGATTAATCGTCCCGGTCTGGATTTTAGTTTTAGCGGCCTGAAGACCCAGGTACGCACCAAATTACCGGCACAATTAACCGATCAAAATATCGCCGACGTGGCTAGCAGTTTCGAACACACCGTAGCCGACACTCTAACTATTAAATGCCGGCGTGCGATGCTGCAAACCGGTTATCAAACGCTAGTAGTGGCCGGCGGAGTCAGCGCCAACCTCTGCCTAAGAGCAGAACTTCAACAACTTGCTGATCAACACAGCTGGCAACTTAATTTCCCACCACTACATTTATGTACAGACAACGGCGCGATGATTGCGCTAGCCGGCAGCCTGCGCCTGGCTGCTGGGGAACGCAGCCAACCTGGTCCGCCGCTTGCTCGCTGGTCACTGGAATCGCTGCCGCCGATACCGGCCTAACCTGGAACTGCGCAGCCGCCCAAAGCCACCCCATTTGAAGTACACTATTATCTATGCCTGATCTAGCCTTAATCGACCCTTTTCAGCGACAAATTGAGTACCTGCGTATCTCAGTAACGGATCGCTGTGACCTACGTTGCACCTACTGTTTACCGCCCGGCTACAAGGATTTTCAGGAACCGAGCGAGTGGCTCACATTTGATGAAATCACTCGGGTGGTGGACGCATTTTGCGCACTCGGTGCTAAACGTTTTCGCCTCACCGGCGGTGAACCATTAACCCGTCGCAACATCCCCGATCTGGTGGGCATGCTGAGCGCAGTTGATGGCCTGGAAGACCTGTCATTGAGCAGCAATGCGGTGAAGTTAGCCCGTTGTGCCGAACCTCTTAAGGCAGCCGGCCTAGACCGGGTTAACATCAGCCTGGACTCACTTGACCCTGAAAGATTTGCCGCTATTACCGGTGGTGGCAAACTGCAGAAAGTGCTCGATGGCCTGGCCGCAGCGAAAGCCGTTGGCCTTGAACCGGTAAAAATCAACATGGTAGTGCAGGGCGGCGTCAACGATGACGAAATTTCAGCCATGGTGGAGTTCTGCGCAGAGCGTGATTACACCCTGAGACTGATCGAAACCATGCCGATGGGATCAACTGGCCTATCAGCTACATCCACCTATCGCAGTCTGGATTCTGTGATGAAAGAGCTGAGTAAGGAGCTCGAATTAATTCCTGACATCATGCCTGGCGGTGGACCAGCTCGATATTATCGAGTCGCCGGATCAGAAAGCCGAATTGGCTTGATCACACCAATATCACGTCACTTCTGTGAAACCTGCAATCGGGTTCGATTAGGTGCCGATGGGGTGCTCTATTTGTGCCTGGGGCAGGATCACAGTTTTGAGCTGCGGCCGCTACTGCGCGATGGAGCTAGCCGGGAAGAATTGATGACAGCGATACGCCACGCCATCACCCTGAAGCCAGAACGTCATGAGTTTAAAGAGAAGCCGGATCAGATCATTCGCTTCATGTCTCAAACCGGCGGTTAACAACGACGCCCGCTGTGTCTTGATGGTTAAGCAATTTAGCGAGCCATCAACTCTCAATCAGGGTACCAATCCCCGAATCCGTTAACACCTCTAACAGCAGCGCATGCTGACGCCGACCATCAATAATATGGGCGGTATGCACTGCACCAGCCACCGCATCTAGCGCGCAGCGTATTTTCGGCAGCATGCCGCCATGAATGGTGCCATCATCGATTAAATCAGCAACCCTCTGCGCGGTTAGTCGAGCAATCAACGACCCCTGCTGATCTAAAAGCCCCGGCGTATTAGTTAACAAAATTAACTTTTCTGCGCCCACCGCCTCAGCAACGGCGCCAGCCACCAGATCAGCATTAATATTGTAAGACTCACCATTCTCGCCAACCCCAATTGGCGCGATCACGGGAATAAAGTCCTGTTGATCTAGCAAAGCCACCAAACTGGTGTCTATCTGCTCAACTTCACCGACAAAACCCAGGTCGACCTCATTTCCTTTGGCGTCAACCACACCTTCCATTTTGCGCGCCCGAATGGTCTGGCCATCCTTACCAGTAATCCCCACCGCCTTGCCGCCATGCTGGTTTATCAGGTTCACAATTTCTTTATTGACCTGACCACCAAGCACCATTTCAACCGCCGCCATAGCATCGCTGCTCGTAATCCGCATGCCAGCAACAAAATCAGACTCTATCTGCAATCGAGACAACATCTCAGCAATTTGCGGGCCGCCACCATGAACCACGACTGGATTAATACCCACCAGCTTCAATAAAACCAGATCACGGGCAAAGCTATTTTTAAGCGCCTCGTCAACCATGGCATTACCACCATATTTAATCACCATGGTGGTCCCACGAAACCGCTGGATGTAAGGCATCGCCTCGGTCAGTACAACCGCTACCTGGTGTGCCTGGTCTTCGCTCAATGCCATTTTCTAAATCCTGAATTCATTATGATCTGTGGATAGTACAAATTGATAGAGCCATAAGAGCCCTCTCTGAGGGCCTTCAACATGATAATTTCTAGTTTATTATTAACGTTAACAGACCGATAACATCACCAGCGATAGTCTATTATCCCTGAATAATCCACTGGGCCATATCAACTGATTGATTTGAAATTCATCAACCACGTATGATGCTATTCAATTAAATAGCTTTTTCAGCACGGTTAGCCTGGCAAAGCTGCTGGCTAAAACCTTCACCACCATCACCATTTAATCTCAGGAGCAACCGATGAACCAACAGGACATCGCCAATCGTCTGGTAGAAATTGGTATTGCTCTTTCTGAGGAAAACGATCTAGGTGCTTTGTTGGCAAAAGTCGTTGACCACAGTCTTAATTTTACCAATGCCGATGCGGCCAGTCTCTATGTTAGGGAAGGTGACGAGCTGGAATTTAAATTTACTCGCAACCTGACCCTGGAAAAACGCAGCGATAGCGACGCCACGTTCACCACTTTCCGCCTACCAATCGACTCGAAATCCGTATCTGGATACGTCGCTCTGAACAAACACACCGTCCTTATTCCGGACGTTTACGATCGCAACGACAGCCTGCCGTTCAGTTTTGATGACTCTTTTGATAAACGGGTTAATTACCACAGTCGCTCCATGCTAGTAGTGCCGATCATTGATAACGAGGGCGAGGTACTCGGTGTTCTGCAGCTAATTAACCACATGCGTGACGGCATTGCCGAAGCCTTCCCAGAGGAGTTACGCCGTCCGGTAGAAGCCCTCGCTGGACAAGTTGCTATCGCCCTACGCAACGTCATTCTGGTTGATAAACTGGCGTTATCTCAACGTGAAACCGTCTACCGCCTCTGCCGCGCCGCCGAAACCCGTGACAACGAAACCGGCAACCACATCATTCGAATCAGTCACTTTGCCCGCAAGCTGGCCGAACTCAGAGGCGAATCAGCCAGCTATTCAGAATTAGTTTTTGACGCCTCTCCGATGCATGACATCGGCAAAATTGGCATACCAGATGCGGTTTTGCTCAAGCCCGGCCGACTCAACGACACCGAGCGCCAGATCATGAACACCCATGCCAAGCTTGGCTACGACATGCTCGCCGGCAGTGACTCTTATTTACTCGAAATGGGCGCAAAAATCGCCTATACCCACCACGAACGCTGGGACGGCAATGGCTACCCTGACCAGGTCAAAGGTCTAGACATCCCGCTGGAAGGCCGAATTACCGCATTGGTCGACGTGTTTGATGCCTTGAGCAGTCCCAGAGTCTATAAACCTGCATGGCCGCTGGAAAAAGTAACCGGCTATTGCATGGAACAACGGGACAGTCACTTTGATGGTGACCTGGTAGACCTGATGTTTGACAACCTGGATGATTTCCTTGGCATTCGCGACAATTTTGCTGATAGCTTTGAAGAGGAAGAACACTCTATTCTGGCACCGACCATCTCTCGGCCTGCCGACTAAATTAAAATTATCAACAAGCTAGTGGAACAAGCCAACTAGGAAATCGCTACCATCGGGGCGGGTGTTAACAAGACCTCCGAGAGCGAAAAAAACAAACATCGACTCACAAACGGGTAACATCTGCTGCCATCTTTTATAGCCAATTGCAGCCCGGAAGTTACCCTTGTTAACCACACCTTTACATCCAAACCACGTTGAACTCGGTGCCCATATGGCACCTTTTGCTGGCTGGGAAATGCCCATCCATTACGGCTCGCAAATCGAAGAACATCTTCAGGTCAGGCAGGCTGCGGGGCTATTTGACGTCTCCCACATGGTGGTTGCCGATCTTGAGGGCAGCAACTGCGAAGCCTTGCTGCAAAATTTATTGGCTAACGACATTAGCAAACTGGACCAGGATGGCCGGGCGCTATACAGCTGCATGCTCAATCACGACGGCGGTGTCATCGATGACCTGATCGTTTACCGACTGACTACCAAACAGTACCGTTTGGTACTCAATGCCGGAACCGCTGAAAGTGACCTGGAATGGATTTCTGCCCAATCTAAAAACTATGACGTCGCGATAACCAGACGCCAGGATTTAGCCATTTTGGCGCTTCAGGGCCCCACAGCACGGCAGATGATGGCAAAGCTGGTCACTGATCCGGGCGCGCTGTTAGCCCTGGGCCGATTCTGGGCCGCGGAGTTTGATCAGTTTTTT